>NZ_JBVJCD010000034.1:0-69838 GCF_055588985.1 Streptomyces sp. NPDC041970 | reverse complement strand
GGGGGGGGGGGGGAGAGGGGGTCCCTTGCTGTGGGGGGGGGGGGGGGGGGGGGGGGGCTTTGGGGGGGGGGGGGGGGGGGGGGGGGGGTCCCCCCCCCCCCCCCCCCCCCCCCCCACCCCCTTTCCGTCCCCCCGTCGCGCGCGGGCGGCCTCAGTCGGCCGTCGGCGTGGCGGCGCGCAGCGCGATCGCCCGCTGCATCGCCTTGCGGGCGCGCGGGGTGTCCCTGGCGTCCTGGTAGGCGACCGCGAGCCGGAACCAGGCGCGCCAGTCGTCCGGGGCGTCCTCGGCCTCCTCGCGGCGCTTGGCGAAGACGGCGTCGGCGGAGTCCCGGTCGATGCGCCCGGAGGGGGTGCGGGCCAGTTCGTCGACCGGCAGGCCGCCCTCCGCGTCCAGCTCCGCGGCCAGGGCGTTGGCGCGGCGGACGAACTGGGTGTTCTTCCAGAGGAACCAGACGCCGATCACCGGCAGGACCAGCACGGCGACGCCGAAGGCGATCGTGACCAGCGTCCCGTGGCGGATGAGCATCAGGCCGCGGCTGCCGACCAGGACGAAGTAGAAGACCAGGACGGCGGCCGTGGCGATGTAGGTGATCTTTGCGCGCATGGGGGCTCAGTCAGTTCAGGTCGAGGAAGTGTTCCAGGCCGAAGGTGAGGCCGGGAGTGGAGACCACGCGGCGGACGCCGAGCAGGACGCCCGGCATGAAGCTGCTGTGGTGCAGGGAGTCGTGGCGGATGGTGAGGGTCTCGCCCTCGCCGCCGAGGAGCACTTCCTGGTGGGCCAGCAGGCCGCGGAGCCGGATCGCGTGGACCGGGACGCCGTCGACGTCCGCGCCGCGCGCGCCGTCCAGGGCGGTGGCCGTGGCGTCCGGCTGGGGGGCGCTGCCGGCCTTCGCGCGGGCCGCCGCGATGAGCTGGGCGGTGCGGGTGGCGGTGCCGGAGGGGGCGTCGGCCTTGTTCGGGTGGTGGAGTTCGACGACCTCGACGGACTCGAACCAGCGGGCGGCCTGCTCCGCGAACTTCATGGTCAGCACGGCGCCGATGGAGAAGTTGGGGGCGATCAGGACGCCGGTGCGCGGGGACGCGTCCAGGAGGTCGGTGAGCCGCGCGAGCCGTTCGTCGGTCCAGCCGGTGGTGCCGACGACGGCGTGGATGCCGTGCCGGACGCAGAAGTCGAGGTTGTCCATCACCGAGTCGGGGGTGGTCAGCTCGACGACGACCTGGGCGCCGGCGCCGGTCAGGGCCGTCAGCTCGTCGCCCCGGCCCAGGGCCGCCACCAGCTCCAGGTCGTCGGCGGCCTCGACGGCCCGTACGGCCTCGGAGCCGATGCGGCCCCTCGCACCGAGAACGGCTACGCGCAGCTTGCTCATCTTGCTTCCTTAGGGGTTAGGAGACCGCTGCGTGGAGGCGGTCCGCCTGCTTGTCCTTGAGCGGGCCGATGACCGAGAGCGAGGGGCGGCGGGTGAGGAGTTCGCCCGCCACCGCCCGTACGTCGTCGGGGGTGACCTCGGCGATGCGCGCGAGCATGTCGTCGACCGACATCTGCTCGCCCCAGCACAGCTCGCTCTTGCCGATGCGGTTCATCAGGGCGCCGGTGTCCTCCAGGCCGAGGACGGTGGAGCCGGAGAGCTGGCCGATGGCGCGGGCGATCTCGTCGTCGTCCAGGCCGTGCGCGGCGACCCGGTCCAGCTCGTCGCGGCAGATCCCGAGCACGTCGTGGACCTGGCTGGGGCGGCAGCCCGCGTACACGCCGAAGAGGCCGCAGTCGGCGAAGCCCGAGGTGTACGAGTACACGCTGTAGGCCAGCCCGCGCTTCTCCCTGACCTCCTGGAAGAGGCGCGAGCTCATGCCGCCGCCGAGGGCGGTGTTGAGGACGCCGAGTGCCCAGCGGCGCTCGTCGGTGCGGGCGAGGCCGGGCATTCCGAGGACGACGTGCGCCTGCTCGGTCCTGCGGTTCAGCAGCTCGACCTTGCCGGCGGTGCGCAGGGCGCGCGATCCCCGCCGCGGGGCCATGGGGACGGCGTCGTGCCGGGAGAGGGCTCCCGCGCGCTCGAAGGCGCGGCGGACCCGGCGTACGACCGCGGCGTGGTCGACGTTGCCGGCGGCGGCGACGACGAGGCGCGTGGGGTCGTAGTGCTTCTTGTAGAAGCGGGCGATCCGGCCCCGGTCGAGCGCGTTGATCGTGTCGACGGTGCCGAGGACCGGGCGGCCGAGGGGGGTGTCGCCGAGCATGGTGTGCGCGAACAGGTCGTGCACACAGTCGCCCGGATCGTCCTCGGTCATCGCGATCTCCTCGAGGATGACGCCGCGCTCGGCGTCCACGTCCTCCTCGGCGATGAGCGAGCCGGTCAGCATGTCGCAGACCACGTCGATGGCGAGCGGCAGGTCGGTGTCGAGCACCCGCGCGTAGTAGCAGGTGTACTCCTTCGCCGTGAAGGCGTTCATCTCGCCGCCGACCGCGTCGATCGCGGAGGAGATGTCGAGGGCGGTGCGCTCGGCGGTGCCCTTGAAGAGGAGGTGTTCGAGGTAGTGGGTCGCGCCGTTCAGCGCGGGCGTCTCGTCGCGTGATCCGACGCCCGCCCAGATGCCGAAGGTGGCGGACCGGACGGAGGGCAGGGTCTCGGTGACGATCCGCAGACCGCCGGGGAGGACGGTGCGGCGGACGGTGCCGATGCCGCCGGCGCCCTTGAGGAGTGTTTGGGTACGGGCGACGGCCCGCCCCTCGGAGGAGGGGCGGGCCGTCGTCACGGGACTACGGGACGTCACTGGGAGGCGTCGTCCTTCTGCTCGTCGGCCTCTTCGCCCTCGATGACGGGGATGAGGGAGAGCTTGCCGCGGGAGTCGATCTCGGCGATCTCGACCTGGACCTTGGCGCCGACGCCGAGGACGTCCTCGACGTTCTCCACGCGCTTGCCGCCGGCGAGCTTGCGGATCTGCGAGATGTGCAGCAGACCGTCCTTGCCCGGCATGAGCGAGACGAACGCACCGAAGGTGGTGGTCTTGACGACCGTGCCCAGGTAGCGCTCGCCGACCTCCGGCATGGTCGGGTTGGCGATGGCGTTGATCGTGGCGCGGGCGGCCTCGGCCTGCGAGCCCTGCTGGGCGCCGATGTAGATCGTGCCGTCGTCCTCGATCGTGATGTCGGCGCCGGTGTCCTCCTGGATCTGGTTGATCATCTTGCCCTTGGGGCCGATGACCTCGCCGATCTTGTCCACCGGGATCTTGACGGTGATGATCCGGGGGGCGTTCGGGGACATCTCGTCCGGGACGTCGATGGCCTCGTTCATGACGTCCAGGATGTGCAGACGCGCGTCACGGGCCTGCTTCAGCGCGGCGGCCAGGACCGAGGCGGGGATGCCGTCGAGCTTGGTGTCGAGCTGGAGCGCGGTCACGAACTGCTTGGTGCCGGCGACCTTGAAGTCCATGTCGCCGAAGGCGTCCTCCGCACCGAGGATGTCGGTGAGGGCGACGTAGTGGGTCTTGCCGTCGATCTCCTCGGAGATCAGGCCCATGGCGATGCCGGCGACGGCGGCCTTGAGGGGCACGCCGGCGTTGAGCAGGGACATGGTGGAGGCGCAGACCGAGCCCATGGACGTCGAGCCGTTGGAGCCCAGCGCCTCGGAGACCTGGCGGATCGCGTAGGGGAACTCCTCGCGCGAGGGGAGCACCGGCACGATGGCGCGCTCGGCGAGCGCTCCGTGGCCGATCTCGCGGCGCTTGGGCGAACCCACGCGGCCGGTCTCGCCGACCGAGTACGGCGGGAAGTTGTAGTTGTGCATGTAGCGCTTGCGCGTCACCGGGGAGAGGGTGTCGAGCTGCTGCTCCATGCGGAGCATGTTGAGGGTGGTGACGCCCAGGATCTGGGTCTCGCCACGCTCGAACAGCGCCGAGCCGTGCACGCGCGGGATGGCCTCGACCTCGGCGGCGAGCGTACGGATGTCCGTGACGCCGCGGCCGTCGATGCGGACCTTGTCCTTGATGACGCGCTCGCGGACCAGCTTCTTGGTGAGCGCGCGGTACGCGGCGGAGATCTCCTTCTCGCGGCCCTCGAAGGCCGGGAGGAGCTTCTCGGCGGCGATCTCCTTGACGCGGTCCAGCTCGGCCTCGCGGTCCTGCTTGCCGGCGATGGTGAGCGCCTGGGCCAGCTCGGAGGTGACGGCGTCGGCCAGGGCGTCGAAGACGTCGTCCTGGTAGTCGAGGAAGACCGGGAACTCGCCGACCGGCTTGGCGGCACGGGCGGCCAGCTCGGACTGGGCCTTGCAGAGCGCCTTGATGAAGGGCTTCGCGGCGTCCAGACCGGCGGCGACGATCTCCTCGGTGGGAGCCTCGGCGCCGTCCTTGACGAGCTGGATGGTCTTCTCGGTGGCCTCGGCCTCGACCATCATGATCGCGACGTCGCCGTCCTCCAGGACGCGGCCGGCGACGACCATGTCGAAGACGGCGTCCTCCAGCTCGGTGTGCGTCGGGAAGGCGACCCACTGGCCCTTGATCAGGGCGACGCGGGTGGCGCCGATCGGGCCGGAGAAGGGCAGGCCCGCCAGGATGGTCGAGCAGGAGGCGGCGTTGATCGCGACCACGTCGTACAGGTGGTCGGGGTTGAGCGCCATGATCGTCTCGACGATCTGGATCTCGTTGCGCAGGCCCTTCTTGAAGGAGGGGCGCAGCGGGCGGTCGATCAGGCGGCACGTGAGGATCGCGTCCTCGGAGGGCCGGCCCTCGCGGCGGAAGAAGGAGCCGGGGATCTTGCCGGCGGCGTACTGCCGCTCCTCGACGTCCACCGTGAGGGGGAAGAAGTCGAGGTTGTCCTTGGGCCGCTTGGAAGCGGTGGTGGCCGACAGCACCATGGTGTCGTCGTCCAGGTACGCGACGGCGGAGCCGGCGGCCTGCTTGGCGAGGCGGCCCGTCTCGAAGCGGATGGTGCGGGTGCCGAAGGTTCCGTTGTCGATCACGGCTTCGGCGTAGTGGGTCTCGTTCTCCACTAGTGATTTCTCCATACTCGTCGTCTTTCGTCCTGCCGCCCGTGTGGCGGAGGACGGTGCGGGAGAAGCGCACCGTTATGCGGGCCGGTCTTCGATCGAAGCTCCCGGAGCGTTCTTCCGGGGGCCACTACCGAGGACCGGCGGCGGCGTCGACGCGCCTCTCCCTGGTCTCACCGTGCTGGTCGCACTGTCCTACTGGTCGTGCTGGTGTCGCACACCCAGGTTACTGAGCTTGACACCGGTCGTGCACGTACGGCAAAGGGAGCGGTCCCCTCGACCTCGGGAACCGCTCCCCTTCACAGCGTCCTTACTTGGCGCCGCCGGCCGCGCCGCGGCGGATGCCGAGGCGGTCGACGAGGGCGCGGAAGCGCTGGATGTCCTTCTTGGCCAGGTACTGCAGGAGGCGGCGACGCTGGCCGACGAGGATCAGCAGGCCACGACGGGAGTGGTGGTCGTGCTTGTGCGTCTTGAGGTGCTCCGTCAGGTCCGAGATCCGGCGGGAGAGCATGGCGACCTGGACCTCGGGGGATCCGGTGTCGCCCTCCTTCTGGGCGAAGTCGGCCATGATCTGCTTCTTCGTAGCGGCGTCGAGCGGCACGCGTACTCCATCTTTGGTGTTCGAAGCGCCTACGAGTGCCCCTGGTCTTGATCGCAGGGGGGCTTCCGTGACTCGGAGGCGAAGGTCCGATGAGCGCAGTCCCCAGGATGATCCGAGGACGCGTACACAAACGGCCACTGCACAGAGTACCAGCCGTTCGGGTCACGCCCCGCCGGACGTCAGCCGGTGAGGGCGCGGGCCCGGACGAAGACGTCGAGGACGGCCAGGCAGAGCGGGACCAGCGAGAGCAGTACGGCGCTCTCGGCGAGGTCCAGGAGGCGGCCCCAGAAGGGGGAGAGGCCCTTGCGCGGGATGACCAGGCCGACCGCGGTGAGCAGGGCGGCCCCGGCGGCCACGGACGCGGAGAGCCAGATCGTACGGACGTCCAGGGCGCCGCGGTCGCCGTAGCGGACCAGGTCGTGCAGCAGGTCGGCCGGGGGGTTCAGGCAGAGGCCGAGGACCAGGAGGGCGATGGCGCCGATGCCGGCCACCAGGGCGCAGGCGACCTGGGCGGTGTAGCGGAAGAGGCGCGCGCGCAGCAGCATGGCCAGTCCGGCGGCCAGGGCGAGGAGCCGGCCCCATACGTCGTCGGAGAAGCCGAGGACGGCCGCCGAGCCCACCACGACGGCCGCGCAGCCGCCGACCAGGCCGAGGAGCATCTCGTGGCCCCGGCGGGCCTGGGCGGCGATCCGGTCGGCGTCCACCGGCTCCGGGTCGCCCTCGGGGGCGTCGGGGTCGTCGTCGTAGCCGACGGGGGCGGTGCGCGGGGAGGCGTACCCGACGGGCAGCCGGGCGAAGCGGGCGGAGAGGCCCGGCAGGAACGCGACCAGGCCGAGGGCGACGGGGGCGCAGACGGCGGCGGTCCCGGTGGCGGAGGCCTCGGTGAGGATCGCGGCGAAGGTGGCGAGGGTCCCGACGGCGGCCAGGAAGGTGGCCGCGACGAAGGGGGCGTCGCCGCTGGGGGTGAGGGCGACCAGGACGACGGAGGCGACCAGCACGGCGACGCAGCCGAGCAGGAACTGGAGGCGGCCCGGCCCCTGGCCCGCGTCCGGCCCGACGGCGCCGGAGCCGGCGATGAGGACGAGCGGGAGCGCGCCGAGGCCGAGGGCTACGGCGGTGGCGCGGTCGCCGTAGACGCGGGCGCGCACCCCGGCGAAGGCGGTGAGCAGCAGTCCGGCGGAGCCGGCGACGATGCCGGGCAGGCCGTGCATGTCGTGGCGGACGGGGTCGGCGTACCAGAGCACGAGGGCCATCAGGACGAGCAGCAGGACGCCGCCGGCCAGGCCCGCGCCGCGCAGCAGGTCGTCGCTCCACAGGTGGCGGTCGCGGGTGACGGCGGAGGCGACGGCGTCGGAGACGTCGTCGAAGACGGCGGGCGGCAGGGACTGGGCGAAGGGGCGCAGGCTGAGGATCTCGCCGTCGAGGACCTGCTGTCCGCCGAGGGTGCGCGCGCCGTCCAGGACGGTCCCGTCGCGGCGGACCAGGTGGTAGCCGGTGGGCGTCCCGGCCGCCTGGGTCTGGCCGGTCAGGCGCAGGACCTCGGGGTAGACGTCGGCGACGGGGAGGTCCTCGGGGAGGGCGACGTCGATCCGGCTGTCGGGCGCCACGACGGTGACGCGGCAGAAGCCCGTCGCTGCGGTCGAACTCACGTGTCTGGTCCCCCTGATTCGCGGTTGCGCACGGTGCGCGCGCCACCCTACCGGGAGGGGTCGGGGCGGCCTGCACGTAGGATCGCCGTCGCGCTGGCGGACGTCACGCGCACACGCAGCCACGGGGGCGTCGGCGCGGAAGCAGGCCGGCCACCCGCCCGTCCGCACTGAGGGATTGGTGTTCGGTGAGCCAGATCGTCGTGAAACGGCCCCCGCGGTCGCTGCCGCCGGAAGTACCGGCGGAGGAGCTGACGTTGGAGGCCCCTCCGGAGCTGCCGCGCGGGCAGCAGGAGGGGATGCTGATGCAGATCCTGCCGGTGCTCGGCATGGGGTCGTCGGTGGTCTTCTTCTTCTCTCCGCAGGCCCCTCCGTTCATGCGGATCATGGGGGTGCTGATGCTCGTCTCGACGGTCGGCATGGTGGTCGCCCAGCTTGTCCGGTATCGCCGCGGTACGCAGGGGCAAATCGCGGATGTCCGCCGGGACTACCTCAAGTACCTGGCGCAGACGCGGCGCGCGGTGCGGCGCACGGCGCGCCGCCAGCGCGACGTGCAGTTGTACCTGCACCCGTCCCCGGAGCAGTTGTGGTCGGTGGTGGCGGAGGGCTCCCGCCTGTGGGAGCGGCGGATCGGCGACAAGGACTTCGCCCAGGTGCGGATCGGTCTGGGCGCGCAGCGGTTGGCGACGCCGCTGGTGGCGCCGGAGACGGCCCCGGTGGACGAGCTGGAGCCGATGTGCGCCGGGGCGATGCAGAAGTTCCTCGCGGTGCACGGGTCGTTGGACGGGCTGCCGATGGCGGTCTCGCTGCGGGCCTTCTACCACGTGACGGTCTCCGGCCAGCCGGAGGCGGCGCAGGCGGCGGCGCGGGCGATGGTGGCGCAGTTGGTGACGCTGCACTCCCCCGAGGACCTGGTGGTCGCCGTGGTGGCGGCTCCGGGCGCGGTGGAGCGGTGGGACTGGACGAAGTGGCTGCCGCACACGCAGGTGCCGGGGCAGATCGACGGAGCCGGGACGAAGCGGCTGTTCGGCGACGACCTGGGCGAGTTGGAGCAGTTGCTGGCGGGCCGGTTGGAGGGGCGGCCGCGGTTCGGGCGGGAGAACCGGCCGTTGCTGGACCAGCCGCACGTGGTGGTGGTCCTGGACGGCGGGATGGTTCCGCCGGACTCGTTGTTCGCGGCGGCCGAGGGGTTGCAGGGGGTGACCGTCGTCGAGGTGGTCTCCGGTGAGCTGGACGAGCCGCGCGGCGGCCTGTCCGTGGTGGTCCGGCCGGGGGTGCTGCGGCTGGAGTCGGGGCCGGGGCTGGCGTACGAGGGGGTGCCGGACGCGATCTCGCTGCCGGCGGCCGAGGCGTTGGCCCGGCAGTTGGCGCCGTTGCGCACGGGCGGGGGCGACGACGACGAACCGCTGCTGGCGAACCTGGACTTCACGGAGCTGCTGAACCTGGGCGACGCCGCTTCGGTGGACGTGGCGCGGACCTGGCGGCCCCGGTCGGCCTCGGAACGGCTACGGGTGCCGATCGGGATCGGCGAGAGCGGCGAGCCGGTGATGCTGGACCTGAAGGAGGCGGCGCAGGAGGGCATGGGGCCGCACGGGCTGTGCGTCGGCGCGACGGGGTCGGGGAAGTCGGAGCTGCTGCGCACGCTGGTGCTGGGGCTCGCGGTGACGCACTCCTCGGAGACGCTGAACTTCGTGCTGGCGGACTTCAAGGGCGGCGCGACGTTCGCGGGCATGTCGCAGATGCCGCACGTGGCGGCGGTGATCACCAACCTGGCGGACGACCTGACGCTGGTGGACCGCATGGGCGACGCGATCCGCGGTGAGCTCCAGCGGCGGCAGGAGCTGCTGCGGTCGGCGGGGAACTACGCCAACATCCACGACTACGAGAAGGCGCGGGCCGCGGGCGCGGCGCTGGAGCCGCTGGCCTCGTTGGTGCTGGTGATCGACGAGTTCTCCGAACTACTCACCGCGAAGCCGGACTTCATCGACATGTTCATCCAGATCGGCCGCATCGGGCGGTCGTTGGGGGTGCATCTGCTGCTGGCCTCGCAGCGCCTGGAGGAGGGCAAGCTGCGCGGCCTGGACACCTATCTCTCCTACCGGATCGGGCTGCGGACCTTCTCGGCCGCGGAGTCGCGCACGGCGCTGGGGGTGCCGGACGCCTACCACCTGCCGTCGGTGCCCGGTTCGGGCTACCTCAAGTTCGGCACGGACGAGATGACCCGCTTCAAGGCGGCGTACGTGTCGGGGACGTACCGTACGGGCGGTCCGGACCTGTCCGTGGGGCAGTTGTCGGTGGAGCGGCGGCCCGCGGTGTTCTCGGCCGCCCCGGTGCCGGTGGTGTACCGGGCGCCCGATCCCGAGCGGCTGGCCGCGGAGGCGGCGCGGGCGCGGGCGGACGACGACGCGCTGGCCGACACGGTGCTGGACGTGATCGTGCGGCGGCTGGAGGGCCAGGGGGTGCCGGCGCACCAGGTGTGGCTGCCGCCGCTGGACCGGGCGCCGACGCTGGACCAGTTGCTGCCGGGGCTGGCGGCGACGGAGGAGCGCGGGTTCTCCGCGACCGAGTACGCGCGTCCGGGCGGGCTGGTCGTGCCGCTGGGATTGATCGACAAGCCGTTCGAGCAGCGGCGCGAGGTGCTGTACCGGGACTTCTCCGGGGCGGCCGGCCATCTGCTGGTCGTGGGCGGCCCGCAGTCGGGCAAGTCGACGCTGACGCGTGCGCTGATCGCGTCGTTCGCGCTGACGCACACCCCGCACGAGGTGCAGTTCTACGGCCTGGACTTCGGCGGCGGCGGGCTGGTCGCGCTGGAGGGGCTGCCGCACGTCGGCGGGATGGCCTCGCGGCTCGACCCGGAGCGGGTGCGGCGCACGGTCGCCGAGGTGGCGGGGATCCTGAACCGGCGCGAGGAGTTCTTCCGCGCGCACTCCATCGACTCGATGGCGACGTACCGCCGCAGGCGCGCTCGGGGCGAGCTGCCCGGCGAGGCGTGGGGCGACGTGTTCCTGGTGGTGGACGGCTGGAGCGCGTTCCGGTCCGAGTACGAGATGTTGGAGCAGACCGTCACCGATCTCGCCTCGCGCGGGCTCGGGTACGGCATCCACCTGATCGCCACGGCGGCCCGGTACATGGAGATGCGGGCGGCGCTGAAGGACCAGATGCTGGGCCGGCTCGAACTGCGCCTCGGCGACACCATGGACTCCGAGTTCGACCGCAAGGTCGCGGCGAACGTCCCCGCGGGGATGCCGGGTCGCGGGCAGGTGCCGGAGCGGCTGCACTTCATGGGCGCGCTGCCGCGCGTCGACGCGGTCAGCTCCTCGTCCGACCTGTCGGAGGGGACGGAGGCGTTCGTCGCCTCGGTGCGGGACAACTGGTCGGGCCCCTCGGCGCCGGCCGTGCGGCTGCTGCCGCGGCTGCTGCCGGCGGACCGGCTGCCGAAGGGGCACGAGTCCCCGGAGCGGGGCATCGCGATCGGCATCGACGAGACGGCGCTGGAGCCGGTGTTCGTCGACTTCGAGACGGACCCGTTCTTCCTGGTCTTCGGCGACAGCGAGTCCGGCAAGACGAACCTGCTGCGGCTGATCGCCCAGCGGATCGCCGAGCGCTACTCCCCCGACGAGGCGAAGCTCGTCGTCGGCGACTACCGGCGGGCGCTGCTGGGCGCGCTGCCGGAGCGGCACCTGCTGGAGTACGCGCCGATGGCCAGTTCCCTGCAGATGCACATGGAGGCGCTGGCGGGGGTGTTCTCCCGGCGGCAGCCGCCCGCGGACGTGACGCCCCGTCAACTGCGGGACCGGAGCTGGTGGACGGGTCCGCAGATCTTCATCATCGTGGACGACTACGACCTGGTGGCGACGAACGCGGGCAACCCGCTGGCGCCGCTGGCGGAGTACCTGCCGTTCGCCCGCGACACCGGGGTGCGGTTCATCATCGCCCGCAGCTCGGCGGGGGCGTCGCGGGCGATGTACGAGGGGTTCATGCAGCGCGTCAAGGAGTTGGGCGCGCAGGGCGTGGTGCTCTCCGGCGATCCGGGCGAGGGCGAGCTGATCGGCCCGGTCCGCGGCCACCCGATGCCGCCGGGGCGGGGGTACTTCGCCTCGCGGCGGCGGGGCGCCCCGATGGTGCAGATCGGGCGGCTTCCGGACGAGCGGTGAGGCGCCGTGCGGGCGTGCGCCGCCGAACCGCGTCCGGGCGGCGGGGTTCGGCGAGGATAATCTGCGACGGGCGAGGAGGACGTCCCCCCGTGGCACGAGAGAGAGGCGACTGATGGGCACCCAGCAGGAGAAGGACGAGCTGTACGCACTCGACATCTCGGGGGTGGAGTGGCTGAGCGCCCCCGGCACGGAGGACGAGGAGGAGCGGGTGGAGATCGCCCATCTGCCCGGCGGCGCCGTGGCGATGCGGTCCTCGTTGGACCCGGACACCGTGCTGCGCTACACGGAGGCCGAGTGGACCGCCTTCGTCCTCGGGGCGCGGGACGGCGAGTTCGACCTGAAGTAGCCGGTACGGCTGACGCGGGAGGGGCACGCTCGGCCACGAGCGTGCCCCTCCCCGGCCGTCCGCTCGGCCGGCACCGGCTGACGGGACGTCAGAAGCCTTCGGTGAACAGGCCGGACGCCTTGACGTCGGTGGCGCGGTAGCTGTCCTTGCCGTTCTCGATGATCTTGGCGACCATGTCCAGGCGCTTCTGCATGTCGTCGGCGCGCTTCTTGTACTTGCCCTGGAGCACGACGTACTCCGCGTGCGCCTCGCCGTCCCAGGTGCCGGTGACGACCTTGAGGGCGTCGTCCATCTCGCGCAGGTCGTCGACGATGTTCTTGGAGACCTGGCGGATGCGGTTCGCCATCTCCTGGACGCTCTCGTACCTGACCTTGGTGTTGTTCGGGTCCCCGGACATCAGTGTTCTCCCGTGTGTGGTGAGGATCGGTGGTGGAAGGACTCAGATGCCGTTGAGGGCGGAGTCGTTCTTGACGGCGTTGAAGGCCGCGTAGACCTCGTCGTCGTTGGCGTTGCTCAGGTTCTTGGTCTGGCCCACGGCGTTCATGAGCACCTGGAGCAGGCGCCGGATCGTGTCGTGGTCCTCGTTGACCTGGATCTGTGCGGAGGTGAACCCCGCCGCGCCGACGCCCGTCCAGCCCGCGCCGGCCGTGGCGAGGATGTCGGCGAGCTCACGGGACTGCCGGGAGACGGCGTTGGCCGTTTCGATGATCTTGTTCTGCGCCTTGACGACCGGATCGTCGGCCAGTCCGAATCCACCGTTGGGGCTGCTCATCCGAGGGTCCTCTCGATCACTTTCCGGACCTGTCCGCGCTGCGCGGCAGGTCTTCCCTGTCCCCCGTGTGATCCGGATCAGGAGTGGGGTCCGGGAGCGGTCCCGCGGTGCGCGGCACCGCTCCCGGAGGCGGACTCGGCCACTTCTCGTTCCCCCGTCACACACGTGAAGTCTGCTACCACCCTAGCCACTTCGCCCTCCCGCCCCAACCGCCTTCGCGCCAAGAGAGCTACCTCACCCGGCGGCTGTCTCAGCGCGGGGTGCGCCGCCGCCGGACGTCGCGGAGGACCGTGGCGACGCCCGCGACGACCGAGACGAGCACGGCCGCGAGGGCGAGCGCGTAGGTGGCGTACCGCTCGTCGCGCTCCTGGGGGGTCTCGGACAGGGCCAGGTGGGCGGGTTCGGGGGCGGGCGGCTTCGGCAGGGGCGGGTCGGGGCGCGGGGACGGGATCGGGGCGTCGTCCTCGTCGCCGGCGAGGGCGCGGACCGGGTCGACGACGCCCCAGCCGACGAACGGGTCGTGGCCGGTGATGGAGCGCTCGGCGGTCTGCTCGATGCGCGCGATGATCTCGGCGGGCTTCCAGGCGGGGTACTTGGCGACGAGGAGGGCGGCGACCCCGGCGACGTACGGGGCGGAGAAGCTGGTGCCGTTGTCGGTGCACTGGCCGAAGCCGGGGACGGTGGAGACGATGTCGACGCCCGGCGCGGCGACCCCGACGAACGCGCCGGCCTGGGAGAAGGGCGCCCGCTCGTTGTTGCGGTCGGAGGAGGCGACGGCGAGGACGCCGTCGAAGGCCGCCGGATAGGTGTTCTTCTGCCTGCCGTCCATGCCGTCGTTGCCGGCCGAGGCGACGACCACGACGCCCGCGGCGATCGCGCGGGCCACGGCCCGGCCCAGGGCGGAGTCGGGCGAGAGCGGTTCGGCGGTGTCCTGGGAGATGTTGATGACGTCGGCCTTCTGGGCGATCGCGTGGTCGATCGCGGTGGCCATGGTGGTGTCCTTGCCGCTGTTCCTCTCGTCGTTCTGCCGGATCGGGATGATGGTCGCTCCGGGGGCGAGGCCGACGAACCCGGTGCCCCTGGCGGGCCGCGCGGCGATGATGCCGGCGACCTTGGTGCCGTGGCCGATCTCGTCGGTGGTGCCGTCCGCCTCGCCGCCCTTGAGGAGGTTGCGGCCGGCGCGGGTGTCGACGGCGGTGCGGAGCTGCGGGTTGGCGTCGTCCACGCCGGTGTCGATGACGGCGACCCTGACGCCCTCGCCCCTGGTGTCCTGCCAGAGTTCGTCCAGCAGCACGCGCTGGAGCGACCAGGGGCGCCCCTCGAACTGCTTCTTCATGGGGAAGGTGCACTCGCCGCCGCCGTCGATGCCCAGCTCCGCGGCGGCGGGATCCCCGCTCGCGTGGGCGGCGTGCGGAGCGGCCAGCACCGCGAGCGCTGCGGCGGCCGCCACCGGGAGGCGTGCGGTCTTCCGGTACGCCATGTGTTCCTCTCCCCCGAGTCGTACGTCGGTCCGGCGCGCGTCGTCCCGACGGCCCGCCGGGGCGGTCAGTGGTCAGGAGCCCTGCGGCTGCCGGGCGCTGTTGGTGTCGAGCCGGGGGCCCTTGGCCAGCCAGTCGGACCACTCGATGGGGACGAGCGCGGGCGTCACCTTCTCGTAGCCGAGGCGTATCTGGGCCTGGCTGGGCTCGGGCCTTCCGTCCTGGCTCTTCTGCTGGCCCGCGCCGATGTCGGAGCGCTCGGCGTCGCTGTCGCCGTTGGCCTGCACCGCGTACCGCAGTCCGGTGTCGGTGACCAGGAACAGCGACCCGTCCGGGCGGGACTGCCCGGTGCGCACCTGCGTGTAGAGGAGGCCAGTGCCGGGGGTGACGTAGGTGCTGGTGCCCCCGGCGTTGATGTCGGCCGGATAGCCGGTCCCGGCCCAGGTGGACAACGTGGTGCGCCCCCGCTCGTCGACCCCGGTGAGCACGTTGCAGACGGTGTCCCGAGCGGCGGCGCCCCCGGTCGCGTTGGCCTGGACCGCCTTGCGCTCGGGCCAGCGCGGGGCCTGCCCGGCGAACGGCCGCCCGTCGGGGACGAAGTCCTGCAGGCCCACGGCGCGGGCCTCGCTGTCCAGGTTGAGCCGCGCGGTCTGCGGGGAGTTGATCAGCAGCCAGGCGGTGAACTCGGAGACCGGCCGGACCGTGCGCTCCAGCACCACGTAGTGCTGGGCGCCCTCGCCCGTACGGGTCCTGAGGACCATGCCGACCCTGTTCTCCTCGGCCGACAACTGGCCCGGCACCCGCGCGGGCGCGCCGACGGCGCCGGGGATGCGCGGGAAGGCGATGGGGTCGCCCTCGTGGAGGGTGGCCAGCCAGTCGTCGGTGACGGGCTGCGGAGTGCGGCTGCCGACCAGGGCGTTGGTGAGGTGGCCGTTGTCGGCGGCGGTCTCGTGCACCGGGTAGCGGGTGCCGCTCGCGTCGACGAGGTAGCGCGCCCGGCCCTTCTGCCCCTGGACGTACAGCACATGTCCCCCGGTGAGCCGCTCCTCGCCCTCGGTGCGCCCGCCGTCGCGGTCCGCGAGGACGAAGGCCGCCTTCTGCACCGTGTCGCCCTTGCCGCCGGGCTGCACGCAGACCGCCCACCGCTTGGCGGCGCCCGCGTCGTCCGGCTCCGGGAGGCGGTCGGGGGCGTAGGGGATGCCCAGGATCGGGCCGCGCGGCGGCTTGCCCGCGTCGAGGACGTCGTCGGCGACCTGCACGACGCCGAACCGCTGCGGGGTGAGCAGGAGGCGGGCCGAGGCCAGGTTCAGCACGGGGTGGAGGAGGTTCCTGCGGTCCTCGCCCTTGCCGGTGGGGAGCACCACGTACCGGGTGGTGGACTTCTTGCCCACGATCACCTTGGCGCCGGGCTCGTCCCACCCCTTGGGGGCGGTCGGCTTGAACATGCCCCAGGCGCCGAACCCCGCGAGGATCAGCGCGCCGACGATCAGGCTCGGGAGCACCGCCCGCAGGGGTCGGGGGGCGCCCTCCTCGCTGCCGGTGGCGGACGGTTGGAGGAATGCGGCGACCGTGCGCTTCTTCGCAAAGGTGTACGCGTTGAGCTCGTCCCGCCGTGATGCCATGAGTCTGTCCGTCCCCCGTGTCTCCCCGCGCGGTACGGGAGGGGGCGCGCGCCCCTCGCTCCCGTGCCGGACCTCCGATGCCGGACCCTGCCGCCGGACCGGCCCCTACTATGCCTGCCGGCGCCGGGCCGCGGCGGGCCGGGTAGGGTGATCCAGCCCCCAAGCCCCCGGCGGGCGGGGGCGATCGGGTTGACCGTGGGGCTGACGAACGGGGGGAGAGCCGGATGATGGCTTCCGCGACGCGGACGCGTCGGACCGGGCGCGGGGCCTCCTCGGGGGCCCGCGGAGCGGGGTCGCCGCCGCAGCGGCGCCGGGCCGCGAGGACCGCGCCGGACGCGTCCGCCGGGCCGGGCGGATCGGCCGTCCCGCGGCGGTCCGGGCGCGCCGGGGCGTTCGGTTCGTTCCGATTGCAACAGCTCGTCCTCATCGAGGCGGCCGCCGCCCTGCTGCTCACCGCCTGGGTGACCGAGCCCCTGCTCCTCGCCCCGGCCGGGGTGGTCGCCGCGGTGCTGGTGCTGCTGGCCGTGGTCCGCAGGCAGCGGCGTTCGCTGCCGGAGTGGTTGGGCACGGTCGTCGCCCTGCGGGCGCGCACCCGGCGGGCCGCGGCCCTCGTGCTCCCGCCGGACGTGGAGCCGGGGTTCGCGCCCGCGGTCGAGTGCGATCCGGCGCTGTCCACCAGTTCCTTCAGCGACCGCGACCGGCGGCCGGTCGGGCTGGTCGGCGACGGGACGTTCCTCACGGCCGTCGTCCGGGTCGAGGCGGACGGGACCGCGCTGCGGCCGGACCGCTCGGCCCGCCCGCTGCCGCTGGCCCTGGTCCGGGACGTCCTGGAGGTCGACGGCATCCGGCTGGAGTCCGCGCAGATCGTCCAGCACACCCAGCCCGCCCCCGCACCGCACCTCCCGCCGCAGTCCGTCGCCGTGCGCAACTACGCGCCCCTGCAGGCCCGGACCGGGTCGCCGGCGCTGCGGATCACCTGGATCGCGCTGAAGCTCGATCCGGAGCTGTGCCCGGAGGCGGTGGCGGCGCGCGGCGGCGGACTCCTGGGCGCGCAGAAGTGCGCGGTGCGCGTGGCCGACCAGTTGGCGAGCCGGCTCACCGGCGCCGGCTTCCGGGCGACGGTGCTCACCGAGCAGGAGCTGACGCAGGCCGTCGCCACGTCGGCGTGCGTCAGCCCGATGGCGATGGCGCAGGCCGGGCGGGCCGGGGCCACGGCCCGGCGCACACGGGAGACGGCGCGCACCTGGCGCTGCGACGACCGGCGGCACACCACGTACTGGGTGGCGCGCTGGCCGCAGTTGGGCGGCGGCGGTGCGTCGATGCCGCAACTGGTGGCGCTGCTCACCTCGCTCCCGGCGCTGGCCACGACCTTCAGCCTGACGCTCGGGCGGGGCGACCGGTCCGAGGTCGAGGTCGCCGGGCACATCCGCGTCACCGGCCGCAGCGACGAGGAACTCGTCGCGTCGCGCCATGAGTTGGAGCGCACCGCGCGCGGGGTGAGGACCGCCCTGGTGCGGCTCGACCGGGAGCAGGCGCCCGGCGTCCTCGCCACCCTGCCGCTGGGCGGCACGCGGTGACGCCGGGCGCGGTGGTGCGGGCGCGCCCGGCGGCCCCGGTGCGCGCGTACGGGAAGACGGCCGGCGGGACGCAGAGGAGCAGGTGCTGATGTCGACTCCTTCGGGGTCCGGGACGGCGGGCGGGCGGGCCCGCCGCGGTTTCGGGCTGATCGGTCCGCGGCGCGGCCGCCACACCCTCTCCCTGGACGAACTGGGCTCGCTGGGGCTGCCGGTGGGCGACGACGGCGTGGTGATCGGGGTGGACGCCGAGGACCGCCCCGCCGTCCTGGGCCTCAACCGGCCCACCCCCTACGAGGTCACGCTGATCGGCGGCCTCTGGACGGCCCAGGTGCTGGCGCTGCGCGCCGCCGCGACCGGCGCGCGGATCGCGGTGGAGACCGGCCGGGCGCAGACGTGGACCACCCTGGCGCAGGCGGCGGGCGGCGGCCAGCCGTGCGTCTCACTGCACGACGTCGGCCGGGTGCCGCCGCAGGGCGCGTCCGCCGGTTCGCCGGTGGTCGTCGTCCGCGACTGCGGGATGCGGCCGCCGAGGGGCCGGGTGGTGTCGGGGCCCTGGCAGTCCGTGGTGACGCTGCTGCCCTATCTCAGCCCGGTGGCGCCCCGCCTGATGAAGAAGTCGGCGCTGGTGGGCGTCCAGCGGGTCTCCCCGGACGAGGCGGCGCAGATCGGCCGCATCCTGAACCTGTCGCCGACCGAGTCCGAGGCGCTGTCCACGCTGGCCGACGGGGTCACCCTGTGGTGCGCCGGGCAGGACCGGCAGTTCGTGATGACACGGGCCACGGACGCCGAGACGGGCCTGCTGGGCGGCGCGCGCCGGATGGACTGACCCGCGTGCGCCGGACGGGCCGGGGCCGCGCCCGCGCGCGTACGATCCGCCGAAATGCGGCGCTCCGCGCGCCCGCTTGTCCGCACCTGCGCGCTTTCGTCCCGCTCTCCGCCCGCCGCCGTCGCGCACCCGGCCCGCCGGCGGTCGGCGGGCGGTCCGGCGGGCCGGTCGTACGGGGGCGAACGCCCTGCCTGAGTTCGCCCGATGGCGATTAGGGTGGGTGGGGCGCGGAAGAACCACGAGCGGGTGACGCGCGTCGCAAGGGGGAGAGCCGGGCGGACCGGACATCGGTAGCGGTCGCCCCCGCCCACCACGGCACAAGGGTGCTCGACCACACCAGGAGGCAAAGTGAACGGCGATCGGGACGAGATCCGCGGCCGATGGGACGTGCCCGTCGACGAGTCGTCCGACGCAGAACCCGCAGAGATGACGGGTGAGTTCACCATCGACTACACCCCTCCCGCCTGGTACACGCAGAACGCGGCGGGGGACGCGTCGGGGGGCGCCGGCTCGCATCTGGCGCCGCCGCCCCCGACCGGCCCGCCCCTGGACGCGCCCGGCCTGCCCGCTCCGGGCGTGCTCGGACCCGACTGGACGGCCGCGCCGCCGGCCACCGCCGAACCGGCCGCCGATGACTCCGACCGCGCCGGCGCGTCCGGCGACTCCGGCTCGTTCGGCGGCGGTGACGTGGAGAGCGGCGCCACCATGCGGTTCTCGCCCGACGCGCTGCGGCGGGAGATCGCGGAGCGCGATGCGGCGGCCCGGCTGGACGGTGCGGGCGCGAGCGACGACGACGTGGCGGACCCCGCCGGACCCGACGCGTCCGGTGCCGGCGCGGAAGCCGGGGCCGGGCTCCCCGCCCGCACGGAGACGGACGGCGCGGACGCCACCGGCGCGGACGCCGACCGGGAGGAGCCCGCGGGCGACGACGCGTCCGAGGAGGCCGAGCCCCCCGCCGACGACGCGGACGCGCTCCGGCCGGATGCCGTGCCGCCGGCCGCCCCGGACGTCCCGCAGGCCGCGGCGGCGTCCGCGCCCTGGTCCCCGCCCGCCCAGGGCGGCGCGCTGCCGCCGCTGCCGCCCGCCTTCCAGCCGGCGGCCCCGCACGCCGCCGCACAGTGGCCCGCCGCACAGTGGCCCGCCGGGACGGCCGGCCAGGGTCCGGGCGGTTACGGCTTCCCGTACGCCCAGGCCCCCGAGCAGCCCCCGGCCCCCCAGCACCAGGCCCCGCAGCCCCACCCCTACCCGGCCCACCCCGGCCAGGGCGCGCCGCTGCCGCCGCAGGGCGCGGGGGTCCACGGCTTCCCGCCGGTCCACCCGGACCAGGCCCGGCCGGGACCGACTCCCCCGCAGCCGGGCCAGGCCGCGCCGTACGCGCACGCGCCGTACCCCGCCCAGGGAGCGCCGCGGCAGCCCGCCCCGGCCGGGCCGTACCAGCCGCCCCACCTCCCCGCCCAGCAGCAGGGCGGGCCCGGCGCGCCGCAGCACCCCGTCGATCCGCGCACGGGCGGGTCCTGGCCCAGCCCGGTCGCGCACGACCAGCGCGAGCGTTCGGTGCCGGGCGCGCCGCTCGGGTACACGGCCGCCGTCGAGCTCTCCTCCGACCGGCTGGTGCGGGGCAAGCAGAAGGCCAGGAGCAGCCGCACCCCCTCGGCGGCCTCCCGGTTCAAGCTGGGCGGCAAGAGGGAGGAGATGGAGCGGCAGCGCCGGCTGGAGCTGATCCGCACCCCGGTGCTCTCCTGCTACCGGATCGCCGTCATCAGCCTCAAGGGGGGCGTCGGCAAGACCACCACGACGACCGCGCTGGGCTCGACGCTGGCCACCGAGCGGCAGGACAAGATCCTCGCCATCGACGCCAACCCGGACGCGGGCACGCTGGGCCGCCGGGTGCGGCGCGAGACCGGGGCCACCATCCGCGACCTGGTCCAGGCGATCCCGTACCTCAACTCGTACATGGACATCCGGCGGTTCACCTCGCAGGCGCCCTCCGGGCTGGAGATCATCGCCAACGACGTGGACCCGGCGGTCTCGACGACGTTCAACGACGAGGACTACCGGCGCGCGATCGACGTGCTCGGCAAGCAGTACCCGATCATCCTCACCGACTCGGGCACCGGGCTGCTCTACAGCGCGATGCGCGGGGTGCTCGACCTCGCCGACCAGTTGATCATCATCTCGACCCCGTCGGTCGACGGCGCGTCGAGCGCCTCCACCACGCTGGACTGGCTGTCGGCGCACGGGTACGCGGACCTGGTGCAGCGTTCGCTGACCGTCATCTCCGGGGTCCGCGAGACCGGCAAGATGATCAAGGTCGACGACATCGTGCAGCACTTCGAGACGCGGTGCCGGGGCGTCGTGGTGATCCCGTTCGACGAGCATCTGGCGGCGGGCGCGGAGGTCGACCTCGACATGCTGCGGCCCAAGACCCGCGAGGCGTACTTCCACCTCTCGGCACTGGTCGCCGAGGACTTCGCGCGGGCCCAGCAGCAGCAGGGGCTGTGGACCTCCGACGGGCAGAACCCGCCGCCGCAGTACGCCCCGCCGATGCCCGGCCACCAGGGCCACCCGGTCCCCGGACAGCAGCCGTACGCGCCGCAGCAGCCCGGTCCCGGCCAGCCCTATCCGCCGCAGCACCCCGGACAGCAGCCCTACCCCCAGCAGCCCTACGGCGGACAGCCGCCGTACGGGGGATATCAGGCGGCCGGTCAGCCGGGCGTCCCGCCACAGTCCCACGCCCCGCGGCCCGCGCCCGGCGGCCCGGGCGACGGGTGGCAGCAGGCGCCCGTCCCGCCGGGGCCGGCCGGTGGGCCGGAGGCCGGCGCGGAGTGGTCCGAGCAGCGGGGCGGGCCGGCCGACCCGGCGGGACGGCCCGGTCCGCCGGGCCCGATGCCTCCCGCGGGCGGCCCGCAGACGCCTCCGCGACCGCCGTCGCCGCCTCGGCAGTGAGGCCGGGGGAACACAGGCCCGGAAGGGCCCGTACCGCTCGCGCGGTGCGGGCCCTTCCGCCGTTCTCGGAGCGCACACGCGGCGTCACAGACCGTTGACGCGGCTCGGCCACCGCTGATAGACCTTCGCATCATCGTCTGGCGAACATGAGATCTACCCGCCTTCTCCCAGCGAGTGATGACGCGAGGTCCCGTTCATGGTCACTAGAGTCCCCACCCGCTCCCTCCGGCCGCGGCGGCTGCGCCTCCTGTCGGCCTCCGGCGCGGTCGCCCTGGCGCTCGTCGCCGGGTCCGCCGTGCCGGGGAACCCGTTCGCGCCGGAGCCCGCCGAGGCCCGCGCCGACGAGGGGCGGACGACGCTCACCGTCGCCGTCGCGCAGAGCGTCGACTCGCTCAGCCCGTTCCTCGCGCAGCGGCTGGTCAGCACGTCCGTCCTCCGGCTGATGTACGACTACCTGACCAACTACGACGTCGAGGACAGCCGCGCGATTCCGGGCCTGGCCACGCGGTGGGAGCCGTCCGCGGACAAGCTGACCTGGACGTACACGATCCGGACGGATTCGCGCTGGTCCGACGGGCGGCCGGTGACCGCCGAGGACGCGGCCTGGACGTTCAACAAGATCATGGCGGACGAGGGGGCCGCGACCGCCAACGGCAGCTTCGTCGGCAACTTCGCGAAGGTGACCGCGACCGGCGCGGACAAGCTGGTCGTCCGGTTGAAGCAGCCGCAGGCCACGATGGCCGCCCTCGACGTGCCGATCGTCCCCCGCCACGTCTGGGAGAAGGTCGGCGACTTCTCGAAGTTCAACAACGACCAGGAGTTCCCCGTCGTCGGGAACGGCCCGTTCATCCTGACGGACTACAAGGTCGACAGCTTCGTGAAGCTCAAGGCCAACAAGGACTTCTGGCGCGGCGCGCCCAAGTTCGACGAGCTCGTCTTCCGCTACTACAAGGACCAGGACGCGGCCGTCGCCGCCCTGCGCAAGGGCGAGGTGTCCTTCGTCGCGGGCAGCCCGAGCCTCACCCCCGCCCAGGCCGCCTCGCTGGAGGACGCCCCGGACATCGAGGTGAACGACGCGCCGGGACGGCGCTTCTTCGCGCTCGCCGTCAACCCCGGCGCCCGCACCAAGGACGGCAGGAGGTTCGGCGACGGCCACCCGGCGCTGCTGGACCGCAGGGTGCGGCACGCGCTGTTCATGGCGGTGGACCGGAAGGCCGTCGTCGACAAGGTCTTCCGGGGCCACGCCGTCGAAGGCGAGGGGTACATCCCGCCGCGCTTCGCCGACTACTTCTGGAAGCCCTCCGCCCGCCAGCGGCTCGCCCACGACCCGGCGAAGGCCGCCGCCCTCCTGGACCAGGCCGGATACCGGAAGAACGGCAGCGGCAAGCGCGTCGGCAAGGACGGCAGGCCGCTCGACCTCCGCATCCTGTGCCACGCCACCGACCCCAACGACAAGGCGGTCGGCAAGTACCTCCAGGAATGGTGGGGCGACCTGGGCATCGGCCTGGAGGTCGAGTGCCTCGACAACGTCTCCGACCCCTGGTACGCCGGGGAGTACGACCTCGCCTTCGACGGCTGGTCCGTCAACCCCGACCCCGACTTCGTCCTGTCGATCCACACCTGCGCCGCGCTGCCGAGCAGGCCGAAGGAGACGGCCGCGACCGACAACTTCATCTGCGACGAGGAGTACGACGGGCTGTACGCGAGGCAACTGGCCGAGTACGACCCCGCCAAGCGGGCGGATCTGGTGCGCCGACTGGAGTCGCGGCTGTACGACACCGGGTACATGAACGTCATGGCGTATCCGAATGCCGTCGAGGCCTACCGCACCGACCACATCGCCTCCATCACCACCATGCCGTCGGCCGCGGGGAACATCTGGGGCCAGGACGGCTACTGGAGCTGGTGGTCGGCCGTCCCGGCGGACGGGGCCTCCTCCTCGGCCTCCTCCGACTCCGCGAGCTCCACCGGGGTGCTGGTCGGGATCGGCGTCGCCGCCGTCGTCCTCGCCGGCGGCGGGCTCCTGTTCGCCCGGCGGCGCCGCGCCACAGCGGAAGACCGCGAGTAGCCCATGAGCATCGAGAGCACTCCCGCGCCCCGCGCGGACGGGGCGGGCGCGGACGGCGCGGAACCGGGCGGCCCGGTCCCGGCCGGTGCGCCGGCCCGCGGCCCGCGCTCCCGTACGACGGCCGCGTACGCCCGCTACACCGCGGGCAAGCTCGCCGGCGCGGCCGTCTCCCTCTTCGCCGTCCTCGTCACCAGCTTCTTCCTCTTCCGGCTGATCCCCGGCGACCCGGTCAAGCAGATGACCGGCGGCCGCCAGGTGTCGACCGAGCAGATCGCGGCGATGCGCCGCGAGTTCGGCCTCGACCTGCCGCTGTGGCAGCAGTTCACCCAGTACTGCGGCAAGGCGCTGACCGGCGACTTCGGTACGTCGTACCAGTTCCGCGCCCCCGTGGTCGACAAGATCGCCGAGGCGCTGCCCGCCACCCTGCTGCTCACCGGCACCGCCTTCGTCCTCTACACGCTGCTCGGGATCTGGCTGGGCGCGCGGTCGGCCTGGCGCCACGGCTCCACCGGGGACCGGGTCGGCACCGCGCTCGCGCTCACGCTGTACTCGGTGCCCTCGTTCTGGCTCGGCCTGCTCCTCATCATCACGCTGTCCGTGGGCGTCGGCCCGATCCCCGGCCTCTTCCCGACCGGCGGCATGGAGTCCGGCACCACGACCGGCTTCGACCGGGCCCTGGACATCGCCCACCACCTCGTGCTGCCCGTCGTGACGCTCGTCGCCGTGGAGTACGCGCGCACCCTGCTGGTGATGCGCTCCTCCCTGCTGGACGAGATGGGCGGCGACTACCTGACGACGGCCCGCGCCAAGGGGCTGCGCGACGATCTCGTACGCCGCCGGCACGCCGTGCCCAACGCGATGCTGCCGACCGTGACCCTGATCTTCGTGAACCTCGGCACGACGGTCGCGGGGGCGATCCTGGTGGAGACGGTGTTCTCCTGGCCGGGGCTCGGGGGCCTGTTCTACCAGGCGCTGAGCGTGCCCGACCTGCCGCTGGTGCAGGCCCTGTTCTTCGTGTTCGCCTCCGCGGTGATCCTGGTGAACACGCTCGCCGACGTGATCTATCCGCTGCTCGATCCACGGGTGGGCCGATGACGACCTCCACCGAGACGCCCGATCCGCCCAAGGAGCCCGAGACGGGGAGGCCCGCTGCCGCGGAGTCCGCCGTCCGGCCGCCGGGCTCCGCGGGGCCCGTCGGCCCGCGGGCCCTCGCCCGGGCCCGGCGGCGCGGGGCCGCGCTCCGCTTCTGGCGGCAGTACCGCACGCACCGGGCCGGACTCGCCGGCCTCGCCGTGCTCGTGGTGATCGCCCTGCTGGCGCTCGCCGCCCCGCTGCTGGTGGGAGCCGACGCGCGCAGCGTCACCGGCGCGCAGGGCTCCCCGCTGGAGGCCCCCAGCGGCGACTACCCCCTCGGGACCGACCAGTTCGGGCGCAGCCTGCTCGCCCTGATGCTCTGGGGCACCCGCGTCTCGCTGACCGTGGGACTGCTCGCCGCGTTCCTGTCGGTGGCCATCGGCACCCTGGTCGGCATCACCGCCGGCCACTTCAAGGGGTGGTACGCCACCGTCGCCATGCGGATCACGGACTGGTTCCTGGTGATGCCCACGCTGGTGCTGGCCATCGCGCTGGCCACCGTGTTGTCGCGGTCGGTGTGGACGACGGTCCTGGCGATCGGCGTCACGACCTGGCCGACGACCGCCCGCCTGGTGCGGGCCCAGACGCTCGCCGTCGAGTCCCGCCCGTACATCGAGCGGGCGCGGGCGCTCGGCGGCGGGCACCGGCACATCATGTCCCGGCACGTGCTGCCCAACGTGATGCCGCTGGTGCTCGCCCAGACCACGCTGGTGATCTCCACCGCCATCCTCACCGAAGCGACCCTCGCCTTCCTCGGGCTCAGCGACCCCACCGTCGTCTCCTGGGGCGGGCTGCTCCAGGACGCCCGCGAGGCCGGCGCGGTCAGCTCCGGCAAGTGGTGGTACCTCGCCCCGCCCGGACTCGCCATCGCAGCGGTCGCCCTCGCCTTCACGCTGTGCGGCCGGGCGATCGAAGCCGTGCTCAACCCCAGACTGGGAGCGTCCCGTTGACCGCCACGACGAGCACGACCGCCTCCCGCGGCCCCACCGGGCCGGTCGGCGACCCGCCCCTCCTGGAGGTGCGGGACCTGCGGGTCGTCTACGGCGACGGGGACGGCGCCGTCCCCGCCGTGCGGGGCGTCGACCTGCGGGTCGAGGCCGGGCAGAAGCTCGGCATCGCCGGGGAGTCCGGCTGCGGGAAGTCGACGCTGGCCCTCGCGCTGCTGCGGCTGCTGCCCGCGACCGCGCGTCTGTCCGGCGAGATCCTGCTGGACGGCGAGGACGTCCTCGCCATGAAGTGGGGGCGGCTGCGCGCCGTGCGCTGGGCGGGGGCGTCGATCGTCTTCCAGGGCGCGATGCACTCGCTCAACGCGGTCCACCGGATCGGGGACCAGATCGCCGAACCGATCCTGCTCCACAGCGCGGCCTCCCCCGCCGCCGCCCGCACCCGCGCCGGCGAACTGCTGGAGCGGGTCGGGCTGCCCGCCGCCCGTGCGCGGGCGTACCCCCACGAGCTGTCCGGCGGGCAGCGCCAGCGGGTGATGATCGCCATGGCGCTGGCCTGCGACCCCCGGCTGATCGTGGCGGACGAGCCGACGACCGCGCTCGACGTGATGATCCAGGCGCAGATCCTGCGCCTGATCGAGCGGTCGGTCGCCGACCACGGCGTCGGGCTGATCATGATCAGCCACGATCTGGCGGTGCTCGCGGAGACCTGCGACCGGCTCTCGGTGATGTACGCGGGCCGCGTCGTCGAGGAGGGCCCCGCCCGGCTGGTGTACCGGAGCGCCCGACACCCGTACGCCCGTGCGCTCTCCGCCGCCTTCCCGAGGATCGGGGACCCCGCCTCCCGGCACGCCCCGCGCGGGCTGCCCGGCGATCCGCCGGACCCGGCGGCGCTGCCGGGGGGCTGTGCGTTCCACCCCCGGTGCCCGGTGGCGCGGGGCACGTGCGCGACCGAGGACCAGGCGCTGCGGGACGCCGGCGAGGGGCGGCGGGCCGCCTGCGTGCTGGTGGAGGCCGGCGGCGCGCCCGCCGCGGACGACACGGAGGGCACGCCATGAGCACGATCCCGGTGGTCGGCACCGCGCCCCTGCTCAGCGCCGAGGCGCTGGAGGTCGCCTTCCCCGGCCGGCGCGGGGCCGCCCCCGCCCGCGCGGTGGACGGCGTCGACCTCGCCATCCGGCCCGGCGAGATCGTCGCGCTGGTCGGTGAGTCGGGGTGCGGCAAGACGACGCTGGCCCGGACGCTGCTCGGCCTCGTCCCGCCCACCTCCGGGCGGGTCGTCTTCGGCGGGAAGCCGCTCGCGTACACCGGCCGCGCCCTCAAGGCGTACCGCAAGCGGGTGCAACTGGTCCTCCAGGACCCCAGCGGCTCCCTCAACCCCCGGCACACCGTGTACGAAGCGGTGGCCGAGGGGCTGCGCATCCACGGGTACGCCGGGGACGAGCCGGCGGCCGTCTCCCGCGCCCTGGCGCGGGCGGGGCTGCGTCCGCCGGAACGATTCCTCCTGCGCTACCCGCACGAGCTGTCGGGCGGTCAGCGCCAACGCGTCGTGATCGCCGGGGCGCTGGTGCTGGAGCCGGAGCTGATCGTGGCCGACGAGCCGGTGGCCTCGCTGGACGCGTCGGTGCGGGGCGAGATCCTGGCGCTCCTGCTGCGGCTCCGCGACGAGTCGGGGCTCTCCGCGCTGGTGGTCACCCACGACCTGGGGCTCGCCTGGAACATCGCGGACCGGGTGGCGGTGATGTACCTCGGCCGGATCGTCGAGTCGGGGCCGGTCGAGCGCCTGCTCACCGCCCCCCGGCACCCGTACACGCGGGCCCTGCTCTCCGTCCTCCCGGAGGCACGGGAGGAGCCGGTCGTGCTGGCCGGGGAGCCGCCGGACCCCTCGGACGTGCCGTCCGGCTGCCGGTTCCACCTCCGCTGCCAGGTCCTCGCCTCGGGCGGGGCGGAGCGGGCGGGGGTGGCCGGGGCGTGCCGGAGCGTGGACCTCCCGGTGCTGGACGGGGGGCCGCGGGCCCAGGTCGCGTGCCACTGGGCGGCGGCGCGCGGTGACGGGGCCCCGGACTGAGGGCCGTGCGTCAGCGCGTGCGGTCGTACGCCGCGATCAGCTCGCCGGAGCGCTTCACGTCGGCGGCCATCGCCACCAGCAGGTCGTCGACGGAGGCGAACGCCGCCATGCCGCGGACGTAGGCGAGGAAGTCCACGGCCACGTGCAGCCCGTACAGGTCCAGGTCGACCCGGTCGATGGCGTACGCCTCGACGGTGCGCTCGGTGCCGTTGAACTGGGGGTTGGAGCCCACGGAGATGGCGGCGGGCATCGACTCGCCGTTCGCCTCCAGCCAGCCGGCGTAGACGCCGTCGGCGGGGATCGCGGTGTGCGGGAGGGTCTCGACGTTGGCCGTCGGGTAGCCCAGCTCGCGGCCGCGCTGCGCGCCGCGCACGACGATGCCCTCGACCCGGTGCGGGCGGCCGAGGATCTCGGCCGCGCCGGCGACGTCGCCCTCGGCGACCAGCCGGCGGGTGAGAGTGGAGGAGAACGGCTCCCCGCCGCCCGCCTCGCCGCACACGAAGAGGTCCACGACCTCGACGGTGTAGTCGTACTCGGCGCCCAGCTCGGTCAGCAGGGCGACGTTCCCGGCGGCCCTGTGGCCGAAGCGGAAGTTGGGGCCCTCGATGACGGCCCGCGCGTGCAGCCGGTCCACCAGGACCTTCGCGATGAAGGCGGTGGGCGAGAGCTGGGAGAACTCGGTGGTGAACGGCAGGATCAGCACCGCGTCCACGCCCAGTTCCGCCATCAGCTCGGCGCGGCGGTGGTGGGGGGCGAGCAGCGGGGGGTGGCTGCCGGGGCGGACGACCTCGCTGGGGTGCGGGTCGAAGGTCACGACGACGGCCGGGACGCCCAGTTCGCGGGCGCGCTCCACCGCCCGGCCGATGATGAGCTGGTGCCCGCGGTGCACCCCGTCGTAGGAGCCGATGGTGACGACGCTGCGTCCCCAGTCCTCGGGGATGTCCTCCAAGCCACGCCAGCGCTGCACTGTGACCGCTCCTCGCCCGAACCTGTGTACGTGTGTATGTCGATTACGCAGGTCTAAGACTGCCATGCTCACGTCCCGCGGCCCGCATCGGCACCGCCCCGGCCGGGCGCGGCCCGTCCAGCGCCTCGATCGCGCGCCGGACGTTCGGACCGGCGACCGCCGCCCGCACGTCGGGACGCCGGCCGGCCGGCGGAGGAGGAGGGCGGCGCATCCGGGATCGCTCCGGGCCGCATCGACCAGGCAGCGGTCGAAGCGGGCGGCGCCGTCCGGGGTGCGGACGAGCGCCGAGCCGTCGCGGTGGAGCGTCCGCGTACGCACCCTCGGAGGCGGCGGCGTCGCGCCGCAGCAGGGCGTCCAGGACGCCGTCCGCGCCGCGCGGCGTCCGTGCACGGCGATGTCGACGCAGCCCGCGGGCGGGGCCCCGTCCCGTACGGAGGCGGGCGGCGGCTCCACGGCCGGGGCGTCGGGGCGCGGCAGGGCGAGGCCCGGCGCGGTGATGTCGCCGGGCACCACGAGCCGGGTGCGGCCGCCGACTCCGCGGAGGAGGAACGGTCCGGAGCGGTGACGACCGTGCCCCGGTCGTCCGCGAAGAAGCCCGTGCCGCGCGGCCGGCCGACCTGGTCGCGGACCGCCGCCCGCATCGACCGGTCCCCGCTGCCCCTGGGCCGCCGGTGATCCCCCGGACCCGCACGGAGGGATATGCGCCCTCCGCGCCCCCGGCTTCACCCCGAGCGCCCGTCCAACGGGGTGAAGGGGCGTGTCGCGGTGGAAAGAGATGGGCCGGGGAGGGGCCGCGGAGCGGGCGCCAGGGGGGCGGGCGCCCGCTCCGCTCGCGGCACGGGGGCCGTCTCGGCGGGGAGGGGAGCGGTCAGGCGAAGACGGCCAGGCTCCTGGCCTTGCCCTTCTCCTCCTCGACGAGCACGAGGAACGTGCCGTCCGGCCCGAAGACCGCGACCGGCCCCGGCGGGTACGCCGGCATGTCGAGCCGTACGCCGTTGAGGAGCAGCTTGGCGCGCCGGTCGTCCACGTCCCAGCGGGGGAACGCGGCGGCGGCCGCCTCGGCGACCGGCATCACGGTCAGCGACTCCTGGTGGGCCTCCAGCGTCCGGGCGGCGTCCAGTCCGTACGGCCCGACCCGGGTGCGGCGCAGCGCGGTGAGGTGGCCGCCGACGCCCAGCCCGGCGCCGAGGTCCCGCGCGAGGGCGCGGATGTAGGTGCCCGAGGAGCAGACGACGGAGACGACCAGGTCCGTGACCGGGGTGCCGTCCTCGGCGACGGCCGCGCGGACGTCGTGGACGCGGAAGGCGGAGACGGTCACCGGGCGGGCCGGGATCTCGAACTCCTCGCCGCCGCGCACCCGCGCGTACGACCGCTTGCCGTCGATCTTGATGGCGCTGACCTTGGACGGCACCTGCATGATGGGCCCGGTCAGGGCGGCCACCCCCGCGTCGACGGCCTCGCGGGTCACGCCGGAGGCGTCGGTGGACGAGGTGGTCTCGCCCTCGGCGTCGTCGGTGACGGTGTCCTGGCCGAGCCGGATCGTGCCCAGGTACTCCTTCTCGGTGAGCGCGAGGTGGCCCAGCAGCTTGGTGGCCCGCTGCACGCCGAGGACGAGGACCCCGGTCGCCATCGGGTCCAGGGTGCCGGCGTGGCCGACGCGCCGGGTGCGGGCGATGCCGCGCATCTTGGCGACGACGTCGTGCGAAGTGAAGCCGGACGGCTTGTCGACGATGACAAGGCCGTCCGGCGTCGTGGTCTGCTCGGTCATGCGGAGGCCGGGCCCTCGTTCTTCTCGGAGGGGCCCTCGGCGTCGTCGTCCTCGTCCTCGGGCTTGCGGTACGGGTCGGCGTCGCCGGCGTAGCTCGCACCCGTGGACACCTGGCGCACCTCCGCGTCCTTGGCCCGCGCCTTGTCGAGGAGGTCCTCGATGGTGCGGGCGTTGTCCGGGAGGGCGTCGGGCACGAAGGCCAGGGACGGCGTGAACCGGACCCCGGTCTGCCGCCCGACCTCGGAGCGCAGGACGCCCTTGGCGCTCTCCAGCGCGGCGGCGGAGGCCGCGCGCTCCTCGTCGTCGCCGTAGACCGTGTAGAAGACCGTGGCCTCCCGCAGGTCGCCGGTGACGCGGGCGTCCGTGATCGTCACGAATCCCAGTCGCGGATCCTTGATTCGCCGGTCCAGGGTCTCCGCGACCACGACCTGGATGCGATCGGCCAGCTTGCGGGCCCGCGCGTTGTCGGTCACCGGTCCGTCCCTCTTCCTTCTGGTTCTCGCTTGCGTGTCAGTCTTCGTCAGTGTGCAGCCGCCGTCTCACCGACAGCAGCTCCACCTCGGGACGCGCGGCGACCAGCCGCTCGCACCGGTCCAGCACGTCCGAGAGGTGTCCGGTGTCACCGGAGACCACGGCAAGGCCGATCTCGGCCCTGCGGTGGAGATCCTGCCCGCCGGTCTCGGCCGCGCTCACCGCGTACTTGCGCTGGAGCTCGGCGACGATCGGGCGGACGACGGAACGCTTCTCCTTCAACGACCGTACGTCGCCGAGAAGCAGATCGAAGGACAGTGTCCCCACGTACATGTGTGTCCGGATGTCCCGCCGGTTCGGGTTCGCGCCCCGCCGGAGCTTGCCGGGGACATCAGAACCGTACCGGAACGGCCGGGGCCGATCGACGGAAATACGACCCGTCGACCGGCCCCGACCGTGGTGGAGGGGCCGGGGGCGGACCCCCGGCCTCACCTGCGGATCAGCCGCGAGGCTTCTCGCGCATCTCGTACGTCGCGATGACGTCGTCGATCTTGATGTCGTTGAAGTTCCCGAGGTTGATACCGCCCTCGAAGCCTTCGCGGATCTCGGTGACGTCGTCCTTGAAGCGGCGCAGTCCGGAGATGTTGAGGTTCTCCGCGATGACCTTGCCGTCGCGCAGCAGGCGCGCCTTGGTGTTGCGCTTGACCTCGCCGGAGCGGACCAGCACACCGGCGATGTTGCCCAGCTTGGACGAGCGGAAGATCTCGCGGATCTCCGCCGTGCCCAGCTCGACCTCTTCGTACTCCGGCTTGAGCATCCCCTTGAGGGCCGCTTCGATCTCTTCGATCGCCTGGTAGATGACCGAGTAGTACCGGACGTCCACGCCTTCGCGCTCGGCCATCTGCTCGGCGCGCCCGGCGGCGCGCACGTTGAAGCCGATCACGATGGCGTCGGAGCCGGTCGCCAGGTTGATGTCCGACTCGGTGACCGCACCCACACCGCGGTGCAGGACCCGGATGTCGACCTCTTCACCGACGTCGAGCTGGAGCAGCGAGGACTCGAGAGCCTCCACCGAACCGGACGCGTCGCCCTTGATGATGAGGTTGAGCTCCTGGACCAGACCGGCCTTGAGCGCCTCGTCCAGGTTCTCCAGGGAGAACCGGACGCCCTTGCGGGCGAAGTTGGCGTTGCGCTCACGGGCGGCACGCTTCTCGGCGATCTGACGGGCCGTACGGTCCTCGTCGACGACCAGGAAGTTGTCGCCGGCGCCCGGCACGTTGGTGAGACCGAGCACCAGGACGGGGGTCGAGGGACCCGCTTCCTGGACGTTGTTGCCCGTGTCGTCGAGCATCGCCCGGACCCGGCCGTACGCGTCGCCGACGACCATCGTGTCGCCGATGCGCAGCGTGCCGCGCTGGACGAGGACGGTCGAGACCGCACCGCGGCCGCGGTCGAGGTGGGACTCGATCGCGATGCCCTGCGCGTCCTGGTCGGGGTTGGCCCGCAGGTCGAGCGAGGCGTCGGCGGTGAGGACGACGGCCTCCAGGAGGGCCTCGATGTTGAGGCCCTGCTTGGCGGAGATGTCGACGAACATGGTGTCGCCGCCGTACTCCTCGGCCACCAGACCGAACTCGGTGAGCTGGCCGCGCACCTTGGTCGGGTCGGCGCCCTCGACGTCGATCTTGTTGACCGCGACCACGATCGGCACGTCGGCCGCCTTGGCGTGGTTCAGCGCCTCGATCGTCTGGGGCATCACACCGTCGTTGGCCGCCACCACGAGGATCGCGATGTCGGTCGACTTCGCACCGCGGGCACGCATGGCGGTGAACGCCTCGTGACCGGGTGTGTCGATGAAGGTGATCTTGCGGTCCTCGCCGTTGACCTCGGAGGAGACCTGGTAGGCGCCGATGTGCTGTGTGATGCCGCCGGCCTCGCCCGCGACGACGTTCGTCTTGCGGATCGCGTCCAGCAGCCGGGTCTTTCCGTGGTCGACGTGACCCATGACGGTCACCACCGGCGGACGCGAGACCAGGGCCTCTTCGCCGCCCTCGTCCTCGCCGAACTCGATGTCGAAGGACTCCAGCAGCTCGCGGTCCTCCTCCTCGGGGCTGACGATCTCCAGGACGTAGTTCATCTCTTCGGCGAGGAGCCGGAGCGTCTCGTCCGAGACGGACTGCGTGGCGGTGACCATCTCGCCGAGGTTCATCATCACGGCGACGAGCGACGCCGGGTTGGCGTTGATCTTCTCCGCGAAGTCGGTGAGCGAGGCGCCGCGCGACAGCCGGACGGCCTGTCCGTTGCCGCGGGGCAGCATGACGCCGCCGACCGACGGGGCCTGCATGGCCTCGTACTCCTGGCGCCTCTGCCGCTTCGACTTGCGACCGCGACGCGCCGGGCCGCCGGGACGGCCGAACGCACCCTGCGTGCCACCGCGGCCACCGGGGCCGCCGGGGCGACCGCCGAAGCCGGGACGGCCGCCGAAGCCGCCGCCGCCACCGGGACGACCGGCACCGCCGCCGCCACCGCCGGGACCGGCCGGACGGCCGGCGAAGCCGCCGCCGCCACCACCGGGACGGCCGGCGAAGCCGCCGCCACCGCCGCCGGGACGACCGGCGCCGCCACCGGGACGACCCGCGCCGGCGCCGGGACCGCGGCCGCCGCCGGGGCCACCGCCGGGACGCGGGCCCGCGGCGGGACGCTGCGGCATCATGCCCGGGTTCGGGCGGTTGCCGGCGGGACCGCCGCCGGGACGCGGAGCCTGCGGACGGGGCATACCGCTCGGAGCGGGACGCGCACCGCCCTGGCCCTGGCCGCCCTGCGGACGCGGGGCGCCGCCGGGGCCGCTGCCCTGCGGACGCGGGGCGCCGGGGCGCTCCGAACCGCCGCCGGGGCGCGGGGCGCCGCCGGGACGGGGCGCCGAGGGGCGCGCCATGCCGGTGGAACCGCCGGAGGTGAAGGGGTTGTTGCCCGGACGGGGACCGGCCGGACGGGCGCCGGGGCGCGGTGCGCCCTGGCCCGCGGGACGGGCGGGGCGGTCGCCGCCGCGCTCGCCGCCGCGGCCGCCGTCGCGCTGGCCGCCGGCCGGGGCCGGACGGGCGGAGCCGCCGGTGGGACGGGGGCCCGGAGTGGCTCCCGCGGGACGCGGGGCCTGGGGCTGCTGGGGGGCGGCCGGCTGGGCCGGCGCCGGGGCCGAGAACTCGGCGGCCGGGACCGGGGTCACCGGGGCCGCCTTCGGCGCGGGCTTCGGACCCGGCCGGGGGCCCGCCGACGGCGCGGAGGGCGCTGCCGGGGTGCTGCTCGCGGGGGCCTCGGACGCGGCCGGCTTGGGGGCCGGGGCGCCGGGCTTCGGGGCAGCGGGACGTGCCGAGGCGGCCGGGGAGGGCGCCGCGGGCTTGGCAGGCGTCGCCTTGCGGGGCGCGCCAGGCTTCGCAGCGGGCTTGCCAGCGTTGCCGCCGGGCCCCTGCAGTGCGTCGGTCAACTTGCGTACAACCGGCGCCTCGATCGTCGAGGACGCCGAACGGACGAACTCACCGAGTTCTTGGAGCTTGGCCATGACGACCTTGCTCTCCACTCCGAACTCCTTGGCGAGTTCGTATACCCGGACCTTAGCCACTTCGCTCCTTTGAGGTCCGGGTTACCGCCGGACCGTCGCTACTTCATGGGCGTACTCATCGCGTACTCATCGAGTGCTCATCGCAATCTCGACCTACTTCCAACTCGCGAGGTACCTGACCGCACGGGGTCCCGTGCCGTTCACTTTTCCTTCTTACGGTGTCAGCCGCTCGACGAACCGCGTCAGTGCCGCGGTGTCGAGCGGCCCCTCGGCCTTGAGGGACCGGGGGAATGCCCGGCGGCGGACCGCCAGGTCCAGACAGGCGGAGACGGGGTGCACGTAAGCACCCCGGCCGGGCAGCGTACCGCGTGGATCAGGGGCGCAGACGCCCTCGTCCACCACGATGCGCAGCAGCTCGCTCTTGCCCGCTCGCTCCCGGCATCCCACACAGGTTCGCTCGGGGCAAGCGTGTGCTTGCGTCCGGCCAGACACGGTTAAGTCTACCTCCCCGTAACGACCTCACCCCCGAGGGGCAAAAATCGAACGGATGTTGTCGTGATCTCAGCGGCGTACTGCTCAGATCTATTCCCTCGACCCGCTCCGGGTCAACGCCTTTCCGAGCGCTCCCGAGCCCGCTCGGCCCGGACGCGGTCGGCGCTCTCGCGCTCGGCGTCGGTCTCGGTGTCCGGCCGGATGTCGATGCGCCAGCCGGTGAGGCGGGCGGCGAGGCGGGCGTTCTGGCCCTCCTTGCCGATCGCCAGGGAGAGCTGATAGTCCGGCACGGTGACGCGGGCGGAGCGGGCGCCGAGGTCCACGACCTCGACCTCGCTCACCCGCGCGGGCGAGAGGGCGTTGGCGACCATCTCGGCCGGGTCGTCCGACCAGTCCACGATGTCGATCTTCTCGCCGTGCAGCTCGGCCATGACGTTGCGCACACGGGCCCCCATCGGGCCGATGCAGGCGCCCTTGGCGTTCAGGCCGGAGCGGGTGGAGCGGACCGCGATCTTGGTGCGGTGGCCGGCCTCGCGGGCGATCGCCTCGATGACGACCGAACCGTCCGCGATCTCGGGGACCTCCAGCGCGAAGAGCTTCTTCACGAGGTTCGGGTGGGTGCGCGACAGCGTCACGGACGGACCGCGCACGCCCTTGGCGACCCGGACGACGTAGGTGCGCAGGCGCAGCCCGTGCACGTACGCCTCGCCCGGAACCTGCTCCTGGACCGGGAGCATGGCCTCCATCTTGCCGATGTCGACCAGGACGTTCTTGGGGTCCTTGCCCTGCTGGACGACGCCGGTCACGATGTCGCCCTCGTGGCCCGCGTACTCCCCGAAGGTGCGGTCGTCCTCGGCGTCGCGCAGCCGCTGGAGGATGACCTGCTTGGCGGTGGTCGCGGCGATCCGGCCGAACCCGGAGGGGGTGTCGTCGAACTCCTTCGGCTCCTGGCCCTCCTCCAGGTCGGCCGGGTCCTCCTTGGCCCACACGGTGACGTGGCCGTTCTCGTCGAGCTTCACGCGCGCCCGGCGGTGGCTGCCGTCGGTGCGGTGGTACGCGATGAGGAGGGCCGACTCGATCGCCCCGACGAGCACGTCGAAGGGGATCTCCTTGTCCTGCGCCAAGCCCTTCAGAAGCTTCACATCGATGTCCACGGCTACGCCTCCTCTTCCTTCTTGTCCTTGCGGTTGAATTCGATCTCCACGCGCGCCCTGTCGATCTCGTCGAAGGAGAGGCGGCGGGCGGTGGGCTTGCGGCCCTTGACGCCGGGGACTTCCAGGTCCAGCCCGTCCTCGTCGACGGCGAGGATGCGGGCGACCAGCTCACCGGAGCCGTCGCCGGCCAGGCGGAACCTGGCCAGCCGGCCGGTGGCGCGTACGTAGTGGCGGTGCTCGGCCAGGGGGCGGTCCGCGCCGGGGGAGCTGACTTCCAGGACGTACTCGTCGTCGCCCATCGCGTCGGTCTCGTCCAGCTTCGCGGAGATCGCGCGGCTCAGCTCCGCGCAGGCGTCCAGCTCGACGCCCTCGTCCGAGTCGACGATGATCCGCAGCACTCCGCGGCGGCCCGCCCGTGTCACCTCGATCTCCTCGAGGTCAAGCTGCTGCGCGCTGACGAGCGGTTCCAGCAGCCCGCGCAGCCTCTCGCTCTGGGTGGTGCTCATCCGGGTGACTCCTCGGCCGCGTGTGCTGTTGTGGGGATCTTCGTGCGTCAGGTCAAAGGGTATCCGGTCGCCAGGGGTGTTGCCGTCCGCCTGCCCAGCCGCCGCGGGTACGCTCACGTGCGGTGATCACTTCAGGACAGATCCTGTCAGGATCGGTCCAGGCCCGAAGGAGAAGCGTGCATCGCACGGGGACGACACGCAGGGGGGCGCTCACCGCCACGGGGGCCCTGGCCCTGGGCGCGGTGCTGACCGGCTGCGGAGGCGGTGACGGGGCGGCGGATGGCGGACGGCCCGCGCACGCCGGCGCACGGGCCGCCGCCGACCGGGCCGGGACGGCGGTGCGCGAGAGGGCCGCGCGCGACGGCGCCCTTCTGCTCGCCCGCTACGACCTGGTCGCCGGGGCCCACCCGGCCGCCGCTGCGCGCCTGGCGCCCCTGCGGGCGGCCGTGCGGGAGCACCGCGAGGCGCTGGCGCCGCCCGGCGTCGCGAAAGGCGCGGGCGGCGCGGCGAGCGCCCCGCCCGCTGCTCCGGGACCGGCGCCCGCCGATGTGAGGGCGGCGGTGCGGGAGTTGGCCGCCGCCGAGCGCCGCCGGGCCGACGCGCACACCGAGGCCCTGCTGACCGCCGAGCCGGAACTGGCCCGGCTGCTGGCCTCGGTGGCGGCGGCCGCGGCGGCGCACGCCTATCTGCTGACCGAGCTGGCCGAGGAGGCCGCCGCATGAGCGTCCCCGCGACCCGCCCCGCCGCCCCCTCCCCCGCGCTGACCGCCGCGCAGGCGGCGCTGGCCGCCGAGCACGCGGCGGTGTACGGCTACGGCGTGCTGGGCGGCCGGCTCGGCGGGAAGCGGCGCGCCGAGGCCGACGCGGCGTACGCCGGGCACCGCGCGCGCCGCGACGCGCTGGCGCGCACCGTGCGGGAGCTGGGCGGCGCGCCGGTCGCCGCGGCCGCCGCGTACGCGCTGCCGTTCGCGGTCGGGGACGCCTCCTCGGCGGTGCGGCTGGCGGCGCTGCTGGAGGACCGGGTGGCGGGCGTCTACTCCGACCTCGTACGGGCAGCCGAGGGCCCGCTGCGCCGGGAGGCCGCGGGGGCGCTGCGCGAGGCAGCGGTGCGCGCGGCCCGCTGGCGGGGCGGCAACGTAGCCTTTCCTGGGCTCGCCGAGCGGGCGCGGGGCGGCGATCGGGCCGCGACGGGGCCGGTGGAGGCCGCGGGTACGGACGGCGGACGCTGACCGAGGGACCGGAAAGGGAACACACGACGTATGGGTTTCGAACCGCCGCAGCGCCTGGTGCGCGCGCTCGGTGAGATGTACGGGGACGCCGGGACGGCCGCATGGCTCGACCGGCTCCCGGCACTGGCCGAACGGGTGCTGGACGCCGCCGGGGACGGCCTCGTCGTGGAACGGGTGGCCGCTCCGGGCGGGCGCAGCTCCCTCGTCCTCCTGGTGCGCGGCGCCGACGGGACGCCGGCGGCGTTGAAGTTCGCCCCGCCGGCCGCGGAGCCGGAGCGGGAGCGGGCGGCGCTGGAGCACTGGGGCGGCTGGGGCGCGGTGAAGCCGCTGGACGCGCCGGCCCAGGGGCCCGACGCGTCCGGGGCGCTGCTGCTGGAGCGGCTGCACCACGAGGTGTCGCTGCGTTCGCTGCCGGAGGCGAAGGCGCTGCTGGAGGCGGCGGGCACGGTGCGGCGGCTGTGGGTGGAGCCGCCGGCCGGGCACGCCTTCGAGAGCGTGGCGGAGCGGACCGGGCGGCAGACCGGCGGGATGCGGGCGGCCGCCGGGGCCGACCCCGAGCTGGCGCCGCTGGTCGACGCGGCGCTCGCGGCACGCGCCGAGCTGGTGGCGGCCTCCCCCGAACACCTGCTGCTGCACGGCAACTTCCGGCAGAGCAAGGTCCTGGCCGGGGAGCGGGCCCCCTGGCTCGCGGTGGGCCCGGAGCCGGTGGTGGGCGAGCGCGCCTACGACCTGGCGCGGCTGGTGCGGGACCGGGTGGAGGATCTGATCGCCTCCCCCGGCGGCCCGGCGACGGCGCGGCGGCGGGTCAGGAAGCTGGCGGAGTCCCTGGAGGTGGAGCAGGCCCGGCTGCACGGCTGGACGCTGTTCCGGGCAGTGGAGTCGGGGACCCGCGCGCTGGCCGAGGGCAGGCGGCAGACCGGCGAGCTGGCGCTGGAGTTCGCGGGCTGGCTGTAGGCGGGCCCGCGCACACGCCGGAGGGCTCCCGCGCGGTGCGCGGGAGCCCTCCGGTGCGTACGGGTCAGCCGAGGTCGGCGGTGAGGCGGGCGATCGCCTCGTCGGCGGTCAGCTCCTCGCGCTCGCCGGTGCGCCGGTCCTTGAGCTCCAGGACCCCTTCGGCGGAGCGGCGGCCGGCGACGAGGATCTTGGGCACGCCGATCAGCTCGGCGTCGGTGAACTTCACGCCGGGCGAGACGCCGGGACGGTCGTCGACCATGACGCGCAGTCCGGCGGCGTTGAGCCGCTCGGAGACCTCCAGGGCCAGCTCCGTCTGCAGGGCCTTGCCGGCGGCGACGACGTGGACGTCGGCCGGGGCGACCTCGCGGGGCCAGCACAGGCCCTTGTCGTCGGCGGTCTGCTCGGTGAGGGCGGCCACGGCGCGGGAGACGCCGATGCCGTACGAGCCCATCGTGACGCGGACGGGCTTGCCCTGCTGGCCGAGGACGTCGAGCTGGAAGGTGTCGGCGTACTTGCGGCCGAGCTGGAAGATGTGGCCGATCTCGATGGCGCGGTCCAGCGTCAGGCCGGCGCCGCACCGCGGGCAGGGGTCGCCCTCCTCGACGACGACGACGTCGAGGTACTGGTCGACCTCGAAGTCGCGGCCCGCGACCACGTTCCTCGCGTGCTTGCCCTCCTTGTTGGCGCCGGTGATCCAGGAGGTGCCGGGGGCCACGCGCGGGTCGGCGACGTAGCGGACCTTCTCCAGGCCCTGGGGTCCGACGTAGCCGCGGACCAGGTCGTCGCGGCCGACGAAGTCCTCCGCGGTGACCAGCTCGACGACGGCGGGGGCGAGGTGCTCGCCGAGCTTGCCGAGGTCGACCTCGCGGTCGCCGGGGACGCCGACGGCGGTGATCTCGCCGTCCACCTTGACCAGCAGGTTCTTCAGGGTCGCCGAGGCGGGGACGCCCAGGTGCGCGGCGAGCGTCTCGATGGTCGGGGTGTCGGGGGTGTCCAGCTCCTCGACCGCGCCGTGCGCCGAGCCCTCGACGGGGGCGAGCGGGAAGGTCACGGCCTCGGTGTTGGCGGCGTAGTCGCAGTTCGGGCAGTCGGCGAAGGTGTCCTCGCCGGCGGCGGCGGGGGCCAGGAACTCCTCGGAGGCGGAGCCGCCCATCGCGCCGGAGACGGCGGAGACGACGCGGTGGTCCAGGCCCAGGCGCTCGAAGATCCTGATGTACGCGGCCCGGTGCAGGGCGTAGGAGTGCGCGAGGCCCTCGTCCGTGGTGTCGAAGGAGTACGAGTCCTTCATCTGGAACTCGCGGCCGCGCAGCACGCCGGAGCGCGGGCGGGCCTCGTCGCGGTACTTCGTCTGGATCTGGTAGAGCATCACCGGCAGGTCCTTGTAGGACGTGCACTGGTCCTTGACGGTCTGGGTGAAGATCTCCTCGTGGGTGGGGCCGAGGAGGTAGTCGCCGCCCTTGCGGTCCTTGAGGCGGAAGAGCAGGTCGCCGTACTCCTCCCAGCGCCCGGACGCCTCGTAGGGCTCCCTGGGCAGCAGGGCGGGCAGCAGGACCTCCTGGGCGCCGATGGCGTCCATCTCCTCGCGCACGACGTTGGAGATGTTGTCCAGGACCTTCTTGCCGAGCGGCAGCCAGGACCAGACGCCGGCCGCGTTGCGGCGCACGTATCCGGCGCGGACCAGCAGCTTGTGGCTGAGGGTCTCGGCGTCCGCCGGGTCGTCGCGCAGTGTCTTGATCATCAATCGGGACATGCGCTGGACCTGGGCCATGGTGAACTCCTGCTCGCAAGGGTGGTGAGCCCGAGGTTAACCGGGCGGTGCGCGCGGGCGGAAATCGCTTCAGCCGGTGCGCGGCAGCGGCAGGGGCGCGCCCATCACCGCGTAGGGCTGCGGTGCGCCGGGGAAGACGACCTGGCGGGCCAGGTCGCGGTAGCCGAGCGAGCGGTACAGGGCGCGGGCGGGGGTGTCCCGGTCGATCGCCGAGAGGATCGAGCGGGGGTGGCCGACGGCGTCGGTGGCGGCGGTGATCAGGGTGCGCCCGATGCCGCGGTGCTGGTGGTCGGGGTGGACGTGCAGCTCGGTGATGACGAAGGAGTCGTCGAGCCAGCCGTCGGAGCCGGTGGCCCGCAGATAGGGCTCGACGACGGTGGACCACCACTGGGAGCGGTCGTTGGGCAGCCCGTAGACGAAGCCGACGAGCCGTCCGGCGGGGTCGACGGCGCCCAGGGCGCGGGCCCGCGGGTGCTCCAGGTGCCGCAGGACGATGTGGCGGCGTACGTCGATCTCCTCCCGCGTCAGTCCGAAGGCGGCCGCCTGGACCAGCAGGGCTTCGTCGACGCGGGCGGCCAGGTCGACGGGGCCGATCTCGACGTCGGACGCTGCGGGGCCGTTCGCGGGGGCTGCTGCCATGCGGGAACCCTACTGGCCGGGGCGGGCGGGGCGGGGCGCGGGCTCAGAAGAGGACGCTCATGCCGGGGCGGGCGGGGCGCGGGCTCAGAAGAGGACGCTCATGAAGGCGCCGACCTCGCGGAAGCCGACGCGCTGGTAGGCCCTGCGGGCCGGGGTGTTGTAGTCGTTCACGTACAGGCTCACGATCGGGGCGACGTCGGCCAGGGCGTAGCGCAGGACGGCGGCCATGCCCGTCTCGGACAGGCCCTTGCCCCGGTGCTCGGGGGCGACCCAGACGCCCTGGACCTGGCAGGCGCGGGAGGTGGCGGCGCCGATCTCCGCCTTGAAGACGACCTTGCCGTCGTCGATGCGGGCGAAGGAGCGGCCGGCGCCGACCAGTTCGGCGACCCGCGCCTGGTAGAGGAGGCCGCCGTCCCCGGCGAGCGGGGAGACCCCGACCTCCTCGGTGAACATGGCGACGCAGGCCGGCATCAGCACCTCCGTCTCGTCCTTGCGGATGCGGCGGACGAGCGGGTCGGGGGTGACGCAGGCGGAGGGGCTCTCGGTGACCATGAGGGGCTGGTGGGCGCGGACCTCGCGGGCGGGGCCCCAGCTCGGTTCGAGGAGCCGCCAGAGCTGGGCGGTGGGTTCGGCGGGGCCGACGATGGAGGAGCAGCGGCGGCCGGCCCGGCGGGCGCGGTCGGCGAAGGCGCGGACGGCCTCGGGTCCGGCGCAGACGGGGACGAGGTTGGCGCCGGAGTAGCACAGGGCGCGGAGCGCGCCGTCGGCGTACCAGCCCCACATTTCGCCGCCGAGGCGCCAGGGGTCGAGCCCGGCCACCTGCACGCGGGAGGTGACGAAGGCGTTGGCCACCGGCTCGCTCTCCAGGATGGCGAGTGCGGCGTCGAGGTCGCCGGGTTCGAGGACCCGAGTGGTGGTCTGCGTCAACACGAGGGGGCCTCACCATGCGGTCTGCTGATTTCCGCACTGTACCCAACAAGCCCGCGGGACGCCGCTCCAGTCCGGGAACCGGCCGGTGCACAGGCCGCCGCCCCGCCGGGCGCGAGGCCTGACGGGGCGGCGGACACCGGGGCGGGGCGGGTCAGCGGATGGAGACCTCGGGCTCGCCGGACGGGATGCCGTCCTTCTCCATCTGCTCGGCGATCTTCAGCGCCTCCTCGATGAGGGTCTCGACGATCTTCGACTCGGGGACGGTCTTGATGACCTCCCCCTTGACGAAGATCTGGCCCTTGCCGTTGCCGGACGCGACGCCGAGGTCCGCCTCGCGGGCCTCGCCGGGGCCGTTGACGACGCAGCCCATCACCGCGACCCGCAGCGGGACCTCCATGCCCTCCAGGCCGGCGCTGACCTGGTCGGCAAGCTTGTAGACGTCCACCTGGGCGCGGCCGCAGGAGGGGCAGGAGACGATCTCCAGGCGGCGCTGGCGCAGGTTCAGCGACTCCAGGATCTGGATGCCGACCTTGACCTCCTCGGCGGGCGGGGCCGAGAGCGAGACCCGGATCGTGTCGCCGATGCCCTCGGAGAGCAGCGCGCCGAACGCGACGGCCGACTTGATGGTGCCCTGGAACGCCGGCCCGGCCTCGGTGACGCCGAGGTGCAGCGGGTAGTCGCTCTGGGCGGCGAGCTGGCGGTAGGCGTTGACCATGATCACCGGGTCGTTGTGCTTGACCGAGATCTTGATGTCGCGGAAGCCGTGCTCCTCGAAGAGCGACGCCTCCCACAGGGCCGACTCCACCAGCGCCTCGGGGGTGGCCTTGCCGTACTTCCTCAGCAGGCGCGCGTCCAGGGAGCCGGCGTTGACGCCGATGCGGATCGGGGTGCCGGTCTCGCCGGCCGCCTTCGCGATCTCCTTGACCTTGTCGTCGAACTGCTTGATGTTGCCGGGGTTCACCCGCACCGCCGCACAGCCGGCGTCGATGGCCGCGAAGACGTACTTCGGCTGGAAGTGGATGTCGGCGATCACCGGGATCTGCGACTTCCGCGCGATGGTGGCGAGCGCGTCCGCGTCGTCCTGGGTGGGGCACGCCACCCGTACGATCTGGCAGCCGGACGCCGTCAGCTCGGCGATCTGCTGCAGCGTGGCGCCGATGTCGGAGGTCCGGGTCGTCGTCATCGACTGCACCGAGACGGGCGCGTCGCCGCCGACCGCGACCGAGCCGACCTGGATCTGGCGGCTGACCCGTCGGTCGGCGAGCTTGGTCGGAACGGCCGGCATTCCGAGAGAAATCGCAGTCATGCGCTGTGCATCCCCAAGGTGTGGATCAAGGTCCCGAGATCGGCGGGCTCCAGGCTTCGAGGTTACGGCACGGGGGCCGGTCCGGACGCACCGTGTCGACATGTCCACCGCTCGGTGAGCGGCCGGACACGAGGGGTGCGCCCGGCCGCCGCCGGGGCGGCGGCCGGGGCGTTCAACTGATCTTGACCGGGTTCACGATGTCCGCCACCAGGACCAGCAGGGTGAAGCAGATGAAGAGCCCGGCGACCACGTAGGCGACCGGCATGAGCCGGGCCACGTCGAAGGGGCCGGGGTCGGGGCGGCGGAAGACCCTGGCCACGTTGCGCCGCAGGGACTCCCACAGCGCGCCCGCGATGTGCCCCCCGTCCAGCGGGAGCAGCGGGAGCATGTTGAACAGGAACAGCGAGAGGTTGAACCCGGCGAGCAGGAACAGCATCATCGCGACCTGGTTCTGCGCCGGGATGTCGAGGTTCATCACCTCGCCGCCGATCCGGGCCGCGCCCACCACGCCGACCGGCGAGTCGTCGGCGCGTTCGCCGTCGCCGAAGGCGGCGTCCCACAGGGCGGGGATCTTGGAGGGCAGGGCGATGATCGAGTCCACACCGTTCTCGATCATGTCGCCCATGCGGACGACGGAGTCGCCGAAGGTGAGGGGCACGATCTCGGTGCGGGCGGCGAAGCCCAGGTAGCCCGCCCTGACGAACTGGTCGGGGACGACCTCCCCCTTGGCGTCCTTCTTCGCCACGGCGTTCTCGCGCAGGACGGCGTTCAGCGTCAGCTCGCGCCCGTCGCGCTCGACGACGAGGGTGGCGGGGCCGATGGTGTCGCGGATGCGGTCCGAGAGCGTCGCCCAGTCGTCGACCGGCTGCCCGTCGAAGGCGGTGATCCTGTCGCCCGCCCGCAGGCCGGCGGCCTTCGCCGGGGAGACCGGGTCGCCGCTGCGGCAGGTGTCGCGTTCGTCGCTCTGCGCGATCACGCACTGCTGGACGCCGGCGACCTCGGTGGTCTGGGTCTGGAAGCCGAAGGTCATCGCGACGCCCATGAAGATGGCGACGGCCAGCACCAGGTTCATGAACGGGCCGGCGAACATGACGATGACGCGCTTCCACGGCTTGCGCGTGTAGAAGAGCCGCTTCTCGTCGCCCGGTTGCAGCTCCTCGAAGGCGGCGGACCGGGCGTCCTCGATCATGCCGCGCCACGGCGAGGTGGAGCGCGCCTCCAGGCGGCCGTCGGGGCCGGGCGGGAACATGCCGATCATGCGGATGTAGCCGCCGGCCGGGATGGCCTTGATGCCGTACTCGGTGTCGCCTCTCCTGCGCGACCAGAGCGTCGGGCCGAAGCCGACCATGTACTGCGGGACCCGGATGCCGAACATCTTGGCCGTGGAGAGGTGGCCCAGCTCGTGCCAGGCGATGGAGAAGAGCAGGCCCACGACGAAGACGGCGATGCCCAGGACCGTCAGCAGGATCGAGGTCAGACTCATGCGCGCGCCTCCGCTGTCGCTTTCGCCGAGAGTTCCCGCGCCCGTGCGCGGGCCCAGGTCTCCGCTTCCAGGACGTCCTCGACGGTGAGCCGGGTTCCCGGAGCGGGGGCGCCGTGTTCGGACACCACAGCGGTGACCGTATCCATGATTCCGTTGAAGGGCAGCCGTCCGGCGAGAAAGGCGTCGACGCATTCCTCGTTCGCGGCGTTGAACACGGCGGGCGCGGTGCCGCCGAGCCCGCCGACGTGCCGGGCCAGGTCCACCGACGGGAACGCCTCGGCGTCCAGCGGGAAGAACTCCCAACGGGAGGCCGTCGTCCAGTCGAAGGCGGGCGCGGCGTCCGGGACGCGCTGGGGCCAGCCCAGGCCGATGGCGATGGGTCCGCGCATGTCCGGCGGGGTGGCCTGGGCGAGGGTGGAGCCGTCGCTGAACTCGACCATGGAGTGGACGTAGGACTGCGGGTGGACGACGACCTCGATCCGGTCGAACGGGATGTCGTAGAGCAGGTGCGCCTCGATGACCTCCAGCCCCTTGTTGACCAGGGTCGCGGAGTTGATCGTGATGACCGGGCCCATGGCCCAGGTGGGGTGGGCCAGGGCCTGCTCCCGCGTGACGTCGGCCAGCTCCGCGCGCGAACGGCCCCGGAAGGGGCCGCCGGAGGCGGTGACGACGAGCCTGCGGACGTCGGCGCGGGTCCCGGCGGCCAGCGCCTGGAAGAGCGCGGCGTGTTCGGAGTCGACGGGGATGATCTGGCCGGGGGCGGCGAGCGCCTTCACCAGCGGGCCGCCGACGATCAGCGACTCCTTGTTGGCGAGGGCCAGCGTGCGGCCCGCCTCCAGCGCGGCCAGGGTCGGGGCGAGGCCGATGGAGCCGGTGATGCCGTTCAGCACGGTGTGGCAGCCGCTCGCGGCGAGGGCCGTGGCCGCGTCGGGCCCGGCCAGGATCTCGGGCAGCGGCTCGCCCGGTCCGAACTGCCCCCGCAGCGCCTCGCGAAGGGCGGGGACCGCGTCCTCGGCGGCGACCGCGACGGTGTCCACCCGCAGCCTGCGGGCCTGTTCGGCCAGCAGGGCGACCCGGCCGCCGGCGGCCGAGAGCGCGGTGACCCGGAAGCGGTCGGGGTTGCGCAGGACCAGGTCGATGGCCTGGGTGCCGATGGACCCGGTGGAGCCGAGGATCACGAGATCGCGGCGGCCGTCCGCGGCGTCGAAGACGAGGTGCGGATCGGCGAGGGGGGCGGGACTGTCGCTCATGGCCCCCATTGTCGCCGCTCCCCTCGCGGGCGAGGACAGCGCGTCCCGGTGCGCGGGGCGCGGTGCGGACAACACGGGCATCGGGGGCGCCGGCCCGCCGTGCGGCGAGGGGCGAAAGCGCCGACGGCCCGCCGCCGCTCCGCTCCGTACGCGGCTCCGGCGGCGGTCGGGCGCCCGCAGCGCCCCCCGGCGCGCGAGGGGCGGGGGGCGGACTCCGTGTCCGACGGCGTCCCCGCGGGCACCGCCCCCGGCGCGCGAGGGGCGGGGGCGGTGCGGGCGCGTGCTACAGCGCGAGGCCGGTGAGGACGAGGACGCGCTCGTAGGTGTAGTCGTCCATGGCGTAGCGGACGCCCTCGCGGCCGACGCCGGACTCCTTGGCGCCGCCGTACGGCATCTGGTCGGCGCGGTAGGAGGGGACGTCGCCGATGATCACGCCGCCGACCTCCAGGGCCCGGTGGGCGCGGAAGGCGGCCTGGAGGTCGTGGGTGAAGACCCCGGCCTGGAGGCCGTACTTGGAGGAGTTGACGGCGGCGAACGCCTCCGCCTCGCCGTCCGCCTTCTGCAGGGACATGACCGGGCCGAAGACCTCTTCGCAGGAGAGCGCCACGTCGTCGGGGAGGCCGGCGAGGACCGTCGGGGCGTAGGTGGCCCCGTCGCGCTTGCCGCCGGTGAGCAGCTCCGCGCCGCCCTGGACGGCCTCGTCGACCCAGGACTCCACGCGCCGGGCGGCGTCCTCGCTGACGAGCGGGCCGACGTCGGTGGCGTCGTCGGCCGGGTCGCCGGTGGCCAGGGCCTCGACGGCGGCGACGATCCTGGGGACCAGCCGGTCGTAGACGGAGGCGTCGGCGATGACGCGCTGCACCGAGATGCAGGACTGGCCGCCCTGGTAGTTGGAGAACGTGGCGATCCGGGTCGCCGCCCAGTCCAGGTCCTCCTCGGAGGCGTAGTCGCCCAGGACGACCGCCGCGCCGTTGCCGCCCAGCTCCAGGGTGCAGTGCTTGCGGGGCACGGACTCCATGATCGAGTAGCCGACCGGGCCCGAGCCGGTGAAGGAGATGACGGGCAGCCGCTCGTCCTGGACCAGGGCGGGCATCTTGTCGTTGGGCACCGTCAGGACGGACCAGGAGCCGGTCGGCAGGTCGGTCTCGGCCAGCAGCTCGCCCAGGACCAGCGCGGAGATCGGGGTGGCCGGGGCGGGCTTGAGGATGATCGGGGCGCCGACGGCGATGGCCGGGGCGACCTTGTGGGCGCTGAGGTTCAGCGGGAAGTTGAAGGGCGCGATGCCGAGGACCGCTCCGCGCGGGAAGCGCCGGGTCAGCGCGAGGCGGCCGGTGCCGCCCGCGTCGGTGTCCAGCCGCTGGGCGTCGCCGCCATTGAAGCGGCGGGCCTCCTCGGCGGCGAACCGGAACACGGACGCGGCGCGGCCGACCTCGCCGCGGGCCCACTTGATCGGCTTGCCGTTCTCCGCCGAGATCAGTCGGGCGATCTCCTCGGTGCGCTCCGTCAGCCGCCGTACGACGTGGTCGAGCGCGGCGGCCCGTACGTGCGCCGGGGTCGCGGCGAACTCGTCGCGCACGGCGTGGGCGGCGGCGACGGCCTCCTCGACCTGGGCGTCGGTCGGCACGCTGACGGTGCCGACGAGGCGTCCGTCGTACGGGTTGGTGACGTCGAAGCTGTCGGCGCCGGTGGCCTGGCGGCCGGCCACCCAGAAGGCGTGGGGCGAAGTCATGGAGGTTTCGGCCCTTCGGAGGTCGTGAGGGAGGTGGTGGACGCCCGAGAGGCCCACCGCTGTGGTCCCACCGTAGGGCGGCCGGGCGCACCGGGCGCTTGTCCGGCATGGAGCGGAGGGGGCGCCGGGTGCTCCTAATTGGCGGAGGCGGTGTCGCCGGACCGCTCCGGCGCGGACGCCCCGCGGTTCCCCGTACGCCGGACGAGATCCGGTACGAGGGTGAGCAGGCCGGCCACCGCGAGTCCCGCGCCCAGCCAGAGGGGGGCCCGCAGGCCGAACCGGTCGACGCCCACGCCGCCCAGCGCCGAGCCGAGGACCACGCCGAGGGTGATGAAGGAGCTGTGCACCGTGTTGACGAGCGGCCGGGCGTTGGCCCTGCGCTGCACCCGCGTGACCAGGGCCGGATTCATGGTGACCCCGACGAGGCCGACGCCCGTCATGCAGAGCACCGCCCAGGTCGCGGACCCGGCCAGCAGGGCGAACGCGGCCAGGAACACCACGTTCAGGGTCAGGCCGCCGAGCAGGACCGGCAGGGCGTACCGGTCGGCGAACCGGCCGACGACGGTGTTGCCGATCACCGTGGCGGCGCCGTACGCCAGGAGCAGCAGCGGGACCGTGCCCGAGGAGAATCCGGTGACCTCGGTGAGGATCGGGTTGAGGTAGCTGAAGGCGGAGAAGGTCGCGCCGATGACCATGGTGCTGGTGAGCAGGGCGAGCCAGAGCCGAGGAGCACGGAAGGCCGTCAGTTCGGAGCGGAACGTGCCGCTGCCCTCCGGCCGGTCCGTCCGGTCCACGCCGATCAGGGTGCACAGGGCGGCGGCGACGGTGAGCGCGGAGATCGCCCAGAACGCGGCGCGCCAGCCGAACCGTTCGCCGACCAGGGTGGCCAGCGGCAGCCCGAGCAGGGTGCCGAGCATCAGCCCGTTGAGGATGACCGCCACGGCCCGGCCGCGTATCTCGGGGCGGGTGAGCTGGGAGCCGAGCGAGATCGCGACGCCGAAGAAGCCCTGCGAGGCGACCCCGGTGATGACGCGGGCGACCAGCATGGCCGGGTAGCCGGAGGCGGTGGCGGCGAGCACGTTGCCGGCCAGGAAGACCGGGAAGAGGACCATGAGCGCGGTCTTGGGCGCGAGCCGCAGCAGGGCGACGGAGAGCAGCGGTCCGCCGAGCGCCATGGACAGGGCGAAGACGGTGATCAGGTAGCCGATCTGCGGGACGGTGACGCCCAGCCCGCCGGCCATCTGCGGCATCAGTCCGGCGACGACGAATTCACTGGTGACCATGGCGAAGATGCCGAAGGCCAGTACGTGGACGGCACGAGGCACAGTGGGCCCCCCTTGTGGGTGCGATGAGGTTTTGTATTGGTCAGTTCAAAACTTGGGCATGGGCCGGCCGCCTCACCCGGCGCGACGGGATGGGGGCGTTCAGCGGATCAGGGCGTCCAGCGCGGTGTCGGCGACGGCCTGGACGGCGGCGCGGTCGGCTCCGCCCTGGGCGGTGACGCGCATACCGCCGATGACGGCGTTGACGTAACGGGCGAGAGCGTCGGAGCTCCGCGCGGAGGCGATGGAGCCGTCGCGCTGGCCGGCGGCGATGACCCCGGACAGGCTCCGCAGCCTGCGGGCGGTGTCCCGGTCCAGGAGCCGGGCGGCCCGCGGGTCGCGGGACGCCAGCTCGACCGTGGAGTTGACCCCCAGGCAGCCCAGGCTGCGCCCGCCGGGGCGGTGGTCGAACTCGTCGGCCACGATCTTGTCGAGCAGCGCGCGCACCCGCTCGCCGGGGGAGCGGGACTCGTCCTCGAGTACGGCGTCCTGGGCGTCGGCCATGGCGTCCAGGTAGCGCGCCAGCGAGCGCGCGAACAACTCCTGCTTGCTCTGGAAGGTGTTGTAGACGCTGCTGCGCCCCAGCCCCGTGGCGTCGCACAGGTCCTGGGTGGAGGTGGCCTCGTAGCCGTGCTCCCAGAAGGTGCGCATCGCGGCGTCCAGGGCCCGTTCCTCGTCGAACTGTCTCGGTCGGGCCATGTCAGCACTCTAGGGTTTTGGACCGCTCGATGCAATACGGGGCCGGGCCCGGCGCCCGCTCGCGGCGGGCGCCGCCGCCGCGGTCGTCTTGAGGGCCAGCCACAGCTCCATGCGGACGTCCGGGTCGTCCAGGGAACGGCCGAGAATCTCCTCGACCCGGCGCATCCGGTAGCGCAGCGTGTGGCGGTGCACGCCCAGGTCGGCGGCGGCCGCGTCCCACTGGCCGTGCCGGGAGAGCCACGCGCGCAGGGAGGCGACGAGGTCGCCGCGGCCCTTGGCGTCGTGCTCGTACAGCGCGCGGAGCATCCCGTCGGCGAAGGCCCGTACCGCGTCGTCGGCGAGCAGCGGCAGCAGCGAACCGGCGGCCAGCTCCTCGTGCTCCACCAGCGCCCTGCCCCGGCGGCGGGCGACGGAGAGGGCCTGTTCGGCCTGCTTGTACGCGGCGGAGACGGCGATCGGGCCGGCGGGGGCGGAGAGGCCGACCACGACGTCGCTGTCCTCCGCGCCCCCTTCGCGCGGGCCGCGTCCGTCCTGGGCGGCGGCGTAGGCCGCGCAGGCGGCGACGGCGGCCCCGCCGTCCGCCGCCAGCACGACGACGCGCTCGGCCTCGGGGACCAGCAGCAGCGCCTCGCCGCGGCGGGCGGCGGCGGCCTCCATCGTCTCGGTCAGCAGCTCGGGCCCGGCGGGGGCGGCGGCCTCGGCGATCAGCAGCCGGAACGGGGCGTCCAGCAGCCCGCCGTAGAGGTCGCCGGCGACCGCCCGCGCGTGGTCGGGCTGCCCGGCCAGCAGCATCCGCAGGACGGCCGCGCCCAGGCGCTGCTCGGCGCCCTGGAGGGCGCGGGAGCGGGCGGTGGTCAGGGTGAGCAGGGCGACGGCGGAGTGCACGGCGTACCGCTCGGCGGTCCCGAGCGCCGCTCCGGTGCCGACGGCGAGCGCGCCGCGCACCCGGCGGCCGGTGCCCAGCGACTGGAGCTCGACCCGGTCCGCGCTGTCGCCCACGACGACGCTGGCGGGGGCGGGCCGGTCCCGCAGGCGCAGGACGTCGGGGGTGAGCCGGGCGGCGCGGCGGGCGGCCCAGTCGGGGGCGGCGGCGAGCACCGCGCCGGAGGCGTCGTACAGGGCGGCCCAGCCGTCGACGTGGGCGGCGAGCCGGGCCAGGAGGTCGGCGGGGCCGTCCCCGGCGAGCGCGGCCCTCGTCAGCTCCCGCTGGGCCTCGAAGCCCGCGGTGACCGCGCGGTACTGGTCGGCGGCGATGGCGGCGGAGACGGCCTTGCTGATGGCGAGGAACGGGGTGCGGCGGGGGACCTCCAGCAGCGGCAGGCCGGCCTCCTCGGCGGCCTCGACGAGGGCGGCCGGCACGTCGTCGTAGTTCACCCCGACCGCGAAGCCGACCCCGGCGACCTGGGCCCCGGCGAGCCGCCGCACGTACCGCCGCATGGACTCGGGGTCCTCGGCGTCGAGGTTGGTGGCGGTCACCAGGAGGAGTTCGCCGCCGTCCATGTACGGGACGGGGTCGGCCAGCTCGCTGGCGTGGGCCCAGCGCACCGGGGTGTCGAGCCGGTCCGCGCCCGCCCGCACCTTGAGCTTGAGCGCCGAGTGCTGGACGAGGGAGGCGAGCGTGGGGGGCATGGGGCGGGAACCCTCGGGGTCGGGGACAAGGCCGGCCGGCCGCCGCCGCGGGCGGCCTTCACGGACTTCGCCGTCCCGTATGAACGGCTTCCTCCGATTCTGCCAGGGCGGCAGGATCGCGGGGACCGCTCTCGGCCACGGCCGGCCCGGCCCCTCCCCGACCGCCTCAGCCGCCCAGCTCCACCAGCAGCGGGGGGGCGTGCTCCCCGTCGACCGCGGTGACGGAGAGCACGGCGTGCCCGGCCGGGACGGAGTACGCCAGCTCCGAGGCCGACCACCGCTCCCGTTCGACCTTGCGCACGGTCACGGCGTCCGTGGTCACGGCCTTGCCGGTGACGAGCTTGCGCAGGGCGTGCAGGGCGCGGGTGAAGGGCTGGTCGGCGAAGACGGTGTGCTGGGCGACCTCGCGGGTCTCGACCCACTCCTTGCCCCAGGCCTCGGCGAAGCGCTTGCCGTCCCAGGTGGTGATGCCGGAGAAGGCCGCCGTGCAGCCCACCGCTCCGAGCAGCGGGGTGTGCAGGGCCTCGGGCACGTCGTCGACGGTGCGCAGGGCCAGCACCGCCCCGGCGTTGACCGAGCGCAGCCGCCGGATGCCGCGGACGGTCTCCGCAGTCACCGCATGGGTGGCGTCGTCCAGGACGAGGCAGGCGAAGAGCGCGGTGTCGGCGCGGGCCGCGGTGATCGCGGTGAACTGGGCGAGGAGCAGCCGGGTGAGCAGGCGCGACGCCTCGGCGTGACCGCGCTCGGGCAGGTCCACGCGGACCCGCAGCGGATACCGGCCGAGCGCGCGCAGCTCGAAGGGCCGGGCGTCGTGGCCAGTGGCGAAGAACCCGGCGAAGGCCGGCCGGTCGAGCAGCGCGACCCGGTCGGCGAGGACCGGGGCGGGATCGCCGGCGCCGCCCGCCTGGCGGGCTCGGGCGTCCAGTTCGCGGAGCATCGCGTGGTGCCCGGCGGCTTCCAGGGCGGCGCGCAGGTCCCGCAGCGCGGCCGGCGTCCCGTCGAGGAGTTCGCGCAGTGCGGCCACGGAGGGGAAGTGGCCGTGGGCGGCGCGGTAGGGGCCGAGCAGTTGGGCGAGGACGGTGGCGGCGCGGCGGCTGTCCAGGCTGCCGACGTCGCCGACGAGCCCTTCCGCCAGGACGGCGGCGGCCTCGTCGGGGTCGGTGGTGCCCCCGTACAGGTCGATGTCGTGGGCGGAGGCCGGGTCGCCGACGCGGACGATGACGTCGAAGGCGTCGTCGGGGCCGAGGGGCTCCCCCGCCCCGCCGACCGCGAGCACGGCGGCCTGCCCGGCCAGGGCGCGCAGGGACAGGGCCTCGACGACCGGCCGGATGAGCCGGGCGGACTTCCCGGCGCCGGGCGGTCCGACCGCGAGCAGGGAGGTGCCCAGCAGCGCGGGGTCCAGGGCGAAGCCCGCACCCCTGCGGACGTAGGGGTTGTGCGGGTCCGCGGCGCACCGGCCGATCCTGACCTGGCCGGTGAGGACGTCGTGGCGGGCGGTGCGCCGGGGCAGATCGCGTTGGCCGGAGGGGTGGGGGGCGGCGGCTCCCCCGCTGCGCAGGACGGCCTCCGCGAGCCCGGCGAGCCGGTCCGGCCGTGCGGTGGCGCGTGCCCACGCGTAGCGCAGCCGGGCCACGTCCACGTCGTTCATCCGGCCGGTGCGGACCTCCGCGGTGAGGGTGTCGGCCGCGTCCGTCCAGCCCGCGGCGCGCAGCTCGGGCCACGGGTCGGTGGAGTCGTCGGGGGCCGGGGACGGCGAGCCGTCCGGCGCCGCGGCGGGGCCGCCGCGGCGGGCGGCCGGCAGCTCGCGCCAGCGGCCCAGCCGGGCGAAGGGCCAGAGGACGGCGGCGGCGATCAGGACGTAGACCACGTTGACGACGGTCTGGCTCTGGTAGATCTCGCCGCCGGCGACGGAGGCGACCAGGATGAGGACCGGGCGGACGACGGGCAGGACCTCCTTCCACACGAGCAGTTGGGCCAGGCCCGCGGCAGCGGCGGCGGTGAGGGCGAGGAAGGGCTGCCCCCGCTCGACGACATGGCGGCGGAACAGCTCCGACCAGTTGCCGATCCGGCCGCAGCCGTAGGCCAGGAGCCCGAACAGGACCGCCTCGTACACGGTGAGCGCGTCGCTGCCCTCGATGGTGCGGGGGCCGCCGGACGTGCCCGCGTACCACCACTCCGCCGGAGTGAAGAGCTTCAGCGGGACCAGCCGATAGGGGAGGTAGCCGTTGCGCCACAGCGACCAGAGCAGCAGGGCGCAGAGGAGCGAGATCAGGGCCCCGACCAGCAGGGACCGGTCGGATACGCCTTCGGGTTCCTCCGGCGGGGGCGGGGTGTACCCGTACCGCCAGACGCCCGGCGCCTGGGGCGGACGGGGTGTGCGCAGCCACACGGCCAGGGCGGGGGCCCCGGCCGCGGGCTGTCCGAGCGGCGGGGCCGGGTGGGCGGCGGCACGGTGCGCCCCGGCCGCCGGCCGGGCGGCGGAGGGCGGCACGCGGGGCGGGGCCGCGGGCGGCGGCGGAACGGCCGGTGGGCGGAGCCCGCCCGCGCTCGTGCCCGGTACGCCCCGCGTGCGGTCGTCGTCCATGAACCACTGCCCCCTTGACCTGCCGGTCCGTGCGCTGCCCCGGTCAATCTAGTGCGCGCGCGCGGGGAGTTCAGCAACGCGCCGGGACCGGGGGCCTCCGGCGCGCCTCGGCCGGTCCCGCCCCGGCGGGCCGGACGGGCACCACCACCTGTCCGCCAAGGACAAGGACACGCCCCCACCACTCCCGATCGGAGCATGACCGCGCCCCTCCCCCGCCCCTAGCCTGCAGAAGAGAGAAGCGTCCGCGACACCCCCAGGAGCCCCGCATGACCGCCCTTCCGCAGGAGCGCCGCCTCGTCACCGCCATCCCCGGCCCGAAGTCGGTCGAGCTGCAGGCTCGCCGCACGGCGGCCGTCGCCGCGGGTGTGGGCTCCACGCTGCCCGTGTTCACCGCCCGTGCGGGCGGGGGGATCATCGAGGACGTCGACGGCAACCGCCTGATCGACTTCGGCTCCGGCATCGCCGTGACCTCCGTGGGCGCCTCCGCGGAGGCCGTCGTGCGCCGGGCGTCCGCGCAGCTCGCGGAGTTCACCCACACCTGTTTCATGGTCACGCCGTACGAGGGGTACGTCGAGGTCTGCGAGCGGCTCGCGGAGCTGACGCCGGGCGACCACGCGAAGAAGTCGGCGCTGTTCAACTCGGGCGCGGAGGCCGTCGAGAACGCGGTGAAGATCGCGCGCGCCCACACCGGGCGCACCGCCGTCGTCGTCTTCGACCACGGCTACCACGGCCGCACCAACCTGACCATGGGCATGACGGCGAAGAACATGCCGTACAAGCAGGGCTTCGGGCCGTTCGCGCCCGAGGTGTACCGCGTCCCCGTCGCGTACGGCTACCGCTGGCCGACCGGTGCGGAGAACGCCGGGGCCGAGGCGTCCGCGCAGGCCATCGACGCGATCACCAAGCAGATCGGCGCGGAGAACGTCGCCGCGATCGTCATCGAGCCGCTGCTCGGCGAGGGCGGGTTCATCGAGCCGGCCAAGGGCTTCCTTCCGGCCATCGCGCGGTTCGCCGCGGACCACGGGATCGTGTTCGTCGCGGACGAGATCCAGTCCGGCTTCTGCCGCACCGGCCAGTGGTTCGCCTGCGAGGACGAGGGCATCGTCCCGGACCTGATCACCACCGCCAAGGGCATCGCGGGCGGCCTGCCGCTGTCCGCCGTGACCGGGCGCGCCGAGATCATGGACGCCGCCCACGCCGGCGGCCTCGGCGGTACGTACGGCGGCAACCCGGTCGCCTGCGCCGGTGCGCTCGGGGCCATCGAGACGATGCGCGAGCTGGACCTGAACGGGAAGGCCCGGCGGATCGAGGAGGTCATGAAGGGCCGTCTCGCCGAGATGCGGGCGAAGCTGCCCAACGGCGACGTCATCGGCGACATCCGCGGCCGCGGCGCGATGATCGCGATCGAGCTGGTGAAGTCCGGGACCAAGGACCCCGACCCGCAGGCGGCGGGCGCGCTCGCGAAGGCGTGCCACGCGGAGGGCCTGCTGGTGCTCACCTGCGGCACGTACGGCAACGTGCTGCGCTTCCTGCCGCCGCTGGTGATCGGGGAGGACCTGCTGAACGAGGGCCTCGACATCATCGAGCAGGCGTTCGGCCAGCTCTGATTCCTCGAACACGGTGACGGTCGGGGGCGGGGTCGCCCCGCCCCCGACCGGCGTCCGGGTGAGGGCCTGTGAAGAAGGTGTGCGAGGGCGATGGCGGGTCGCGGCGGCGGCTGTCCGCCGGCGACGCGCTGCCGTACGGTTTCTGCAGATGAGAGAGACGCCTCGTCGGCGGGAGACCGTCGGCGATTCCGGGCCGGGGCTTCCCCTGCGCCGTCCCGGTCGTGCCGCCGCGCACGCCGGAGCCTTGCGCTCCGGGGCTCCTCACCGATCGGACGGCCGCCCGCCCCACACCCCCCGGGGTGCGCGGCGGACCGATCCCGCCGGCCGTCCCGGAACAATCCCCCCTGTTCCCGGACGGCCGGCCTTTCTCCTCCCCGTCCTCCTCGGCGCCCTGGGCGCGCTCTTCGCGCTGATCACCTGGCAGATCGCCGTCCGGGGCCCCCTCGTCCGGTGGGACGAACGCGTCGGCGCGGAGCTGTTCGGGCGCGGCCCGGCGGCGCTGACCCAGCTCCTCTCCGACCTCGGCGGCGTGCCGGTGGCCGCGCCGGTCCTCGCCTGCGCGGCCGGGTACGCGCTGTGGCGCCGCGCCCGCCGGCTCGCCGTGTACGCGGTCCTCACGCTGGCGGCGGTGCCCGCGCTGGTCGTCCCGCTGAAGGCGGCCACCGCCCGCCGGGGGCCGCTGACCGACGCGGTCGGGTACTACCCGTCCGGCCACACGGTGACGGCCGCCGTGGCGTACGGGGCGGCCGCCCTGCTGCTGTCGGCGCTCCCCCGCTCCCGGCGGCCGCGCCGGTTCCCCCGGTTCCGGGCGTGGATGACGCCCGTCGCCGCGGTTCTGCTCACCGCGGCGACGGGCGTCGGTCTGGTGCTGCACGGCTACCACTGGCCGCTGGACGTGCTGGCCGGTTGGTGCCTGGGGCCGTTGGTGCTGGCGCCCCTGTGGTGGGTCAGCCGCCGAAGTAGGCGTCGAAGTTCTTCGAGAACTCCCAGTTGTTGAACCGGTCCCAGTTGATGGACCAGGTCATCAGGCCGCGCAGGTCCTTCCAGGTCCCGTGGGTCTGGTACGGGCCGCAGTCGGTCTTCTTGGTCAGGCAGTCGAGCGCCTTGACGACCTCGGACGGGGAGGTGTGGCCGTTGCCCGCCTGGGTGGAGGCCGGCAGGCCGATGGCGACCTGGTCGGGGCGCAGCCCCGGAAAGACCCGGCTCGTGTTGCCGGCGACGGGGAACCCGGCGAGCAGCATGTCGGTCATCGCGATGTGGAAGTCCGCGCCGCCCATCGTGTGGTACTGGTTGTCCAGGCCCATGATCGGGCCGGAGTTGTAGTCCTGGACGTGCAGCAGGGTCAGGTCGTCGCGCAGCGCGTGGATGACCGGCAGGTACGCGCCGGCGCGCGGGTCCTGCCCGCCCCAGGGGCCGGAGCCGTAGAACTGGTAGCCGAGCTGGACGAAGAAGGTCTCCGGGGCCATGGTGAGGACGAAGTCCGGGCCGTACTTCGCCTTCAGGGACTTCACGGCGGAGATCAGGTTGACGATCACCGGCGAGGTGGGGTTGCGGAAGTCGGTGTCGCCGGTGTTGAGGGAGAGGGAGTGGCCCTCGAAGTCGATGTCCAGGCCGTCGAGTCCGTAGGTGTCGATGATCTTCGAGACCGAGGTGACGAAGGCGTCCCGCGCGGCGGTGGTGGAGAGCTGCACCTGGCCGTTCTGGCCGCCGATGGAGATCAGCACCTTCTTGCCGGCGGCCTGCTTGGCCTTGATCGCGGCCTTGAACTCGGCCTCGGTCTCGACGTTCGGGCACTCCTTGGCCGGGCAGAGGGAGAAGCGGATGTCGCCGGAGGTCACGGAGGTGGGCTCGCCGAAGGCGAGGTTGACGACGTCCCAGGAGTCGGGCACGTCGGCCATCCGGGTGTAGCCGGAGCCGTTGGCGAAGCTGGAGTGCAGGTAGCCGACGAGCGCGCGGGCCGGGAGCTGGGGGTTCCCGCCGCCCGCCGTCGTGGTCGCGGCGACGGCGGCGGACCGGGCGGACTCGCCCGCCGTGTTGGCGGCGGCGACCTGGAAGCTGTACGCGGTGGAGGCGGCCAGGCCCGTGACGGTGGCGGAGGTCCCGGTCACCGAGGCGGCCTTCGCGCCGTCGCGGTAGACGTTGTAGCCGCTCGCGCCGGGGACGGCGTTCCAGGAGAGGGAGACCGAGGAGGACGTGGTCCCGGTCGTCTTCAGGCCCGCGGGGACGGCCGGGACGACGACGGGCTCGCCGCCGGGGCCGGTGAGGGAGAGGTCGTCGGCGTAGTAGGCCGGGGTGCCGTACCAGCCGTGGGTGTAGACGCTGACGGAGGTGGTGGAGGGGCCCGTGGTGAAGCTGGTGGTGATCTTCTTCCACGCTCCGGGGGACTGGGTCCAGGTGGAGACGTCGGTGGTGCCGGTGCCGGACGCGCCGAGGTAGACGTAGCTGCCCTGCACCCAGGCGCTCAGGGTGTAGGCGGAGCCGGGCTTGACGGCGATGGTCTGGGAGCACTTGGCGTGGTCGCCGCCGGCCGGGGCGGCCTTCAGCGCGGCGGCGCCGCCGTGGGTGGGCGTGGAGACGACGGAGCCGCTGCCCGCCGAGCAGGTCCACCCCTCCAGGCCCGCCTCGAAGCCGCCGTTGCGGGCCAGTTCGGTGTCGGCCGCGCTCGCCGCCGGGGCCGTGGCGACCAGGGCGCCGGCGGCGAGCAGCGCGGCCGAGAAGGCGGCCAGCAGGCCGGTGAGTCTGGCGGTCGGTCCGGTGCGTTCCACAACAGCCTCCGTGCGGGGGGAAATTGGGGCGTGGCGTGCGCACAACATGGTCCAGACCAATGAGGTTGTCAAGACCTCTGGCGGCCACCGCGGCGTTCCGGGCCGTGGAGCGGACCGCGGTCGCCGGGGCGGTGGGGCGGGCCCCCGCCCCGGCGGCGGGTCAACTGTCGAAGCCGAGGCCCAGCCGGTCCATGGCCCGCAGCCACAGGTCACGGCGTCCGCCGTCGCGGTCGGCGCGGGCGAGGGACCGCTTGGTGCGTTCGATTCCGGCCCAGGCGAGGGGCTCCGGCGGGAACGGCAGCGGCTTGGAGCGGACCATGTCCAGCCGGGTCAGCTCGGTCTCCTCGCCGGCGAGCAGGTCGAGCATCACCCGCGCCCCGAAACGGGTCGAGCCGACGCCCAGGCCCGTGTATCCGGCGGCGTACGCCACCCGCCCCCGGTGGGCCGTGCCGAAGAAGGCCGTGAAGCGGGAGCACGTGTCGATCGCGCCGCCCCAGGCGTGCGAGAAGCGCAGGCCGGACAGTTGCGGGAAGCAGTCGAAGAACTGGCCCGCGAGCTTCAGGAACGTCTCCGGGCGCTGGTCGAGGTCGGCGTCGAGCCGGCCCCCGTACGGGTAGACCGCGTCGTACCCGCCCCACAGGATCCGGTTGTCGGCGGAGAGCCGGAAGTAGTGGAACTGGTGGGCGCTGTCGCCGAGCCCCTGGCGCCCGCGCCAACCGATCGACGCGAGCTGTTCGGGGGTGAGCGGCTCGGTCATCAGCGCATAGTCGTAGACCGGCACGGTGTACGGGCGGACCCGCCGCACGAGCGAGGGGAAGACGTTGGTGCCGAGCGCGACCCGGCGGGCGAAGACCCGGCCGTAGGGGGTGCGCACCGCCATCCCGGAGCCGGTGCGGGCGAGGTCGAGGCCGCGGGTGTGCTCGTAGATCCGCACGCCCCGCTCCCGGCAGGCCCGCTTCAGCCCCCAGGCGAGCTTCGCCGGGTGCAGCATCGCCACGCCGCGCCGGTCCCGCAGGCCGCCGAGGAAAGTGGGCGAGTCGACCTCGGCGCGCACGGCGTCCCGGTCGAGGAGGTCCACCCCGGTGATGCCGAGCGCTCGCGTCTGCTCGTGCCGCTCCCGCAGTTCCCGCAGTTGGTGGGGCTGGGTGGCGACGTCGATCTCGCCGGTCCGCTCGAAGTCGCAGTCGATGCCGTAGCGGGCGACGGCGGCCTCGATGGCGTCGAGGTTGCGCTCCCCCAACTCCTCCAGCCGGGCGATCTCGTGGGGCCAGCGCTCCAGGCCGTTGGCGAGCCCGTGGGTGAGGGAGGCGGCGCAGAAGCCGCCGTTGCGGCCCGAGGCGGCCCACCCCGCCTCGTGCCCCTCGATGAGGACGACGTCGCGGTCCGCGTCGCGTTCCTTGGCGATGAGCGCGGTCCACAGGCCGCTGTAGCCGCCGCCGACGACCAGCAGGTCGGCGTGCTCGTCACCGGCGAGGGCGGGCAGCGCCTCCGGCTTCGCGGGGTCGTCGAGCCAGTAGCAGACCGGCTTGGCGCCGGCGATCGATCGTGCGGCGCTGTGCGGGGCGGCGGGGGCCATGGCGTACGACTCCTTCGGGTGGCGGGGGGCCGGGGATGTCGGGCGGGACGCGGGCGGGGCCGGGTCACCCCCCGCCGGAGGCCCGGCCGGCGCTCTTCCCGCGCCGTGCGGCCACGAGCCGGCCGGCGAGGACCGCCAGGACCGCGAGGACGAACATCGCGGTGCCGACGACGTTGATCTGCGCGGGCGTGCCGCGCTGGGCCGAGCCCCAGACGAACATGGGGAAGGTGACGGTGGAGCCCGCGGTGAAGTTGGAGATGATGAAGTCGTCGAAGGAGAGGGCGAAGGCGAGCAGCGCCCCCGCCGCGATCCCCGGCGCGGCGATGGGCAGGGTGACCCGCAGGAAGGTCTGCACCGGCCCCGCGTACAGGTCGCGGGCGGCCTCCTCCAGTCGCGGGTCCATCGACATCACGCGCGCCTTGACGGCCGTCACCACGAAGCTGAGGCAGAACATGACGTGGGCGATCAGCACGGTCCAGAAGCCGAGCCGCGCGCCCATGTTCAGGAAGAGCGTGAGCAGGGAGGCGGCCATGACGACCTCGGGCATCGCCATCGGCAGGAAGATCAGCGCGTTGGCGGCGCCGCGCGCCCGGAAGCGGTAGCGGACCAGCGCGAAGGCGACCATCGTGCCGAGCACGGTCGCCGCGAGCGTCGCCCAGAAGGCGATCCGCAGCGAGAGGGCGAGCGAGCCGCACAGGTCCGCGACGCCGCAGGGGTCCGTCCAGGCGTCCAGCGAGAAGTCCCGCCAGGCGTAGTTGAAGCGGCCCTTCGGCTTGTTGAACGAGAACGCCATCACGACGACGTTCGGCAGGATGAGGTAGGCGAGGGTCAGCAGACCCGCGATGACGACCAGGTTCCGGCGGATGCGGCGCAGTACGGGCATCAGACCAGGTCCTCCGTCCCGGAGCGGCGGATGTACAGGGTGACGGCCAGCAGGACGACCGCCATGAGCAGGAACGAGAGCGCGGCGGCCGTCGGGTAGTCCAGGACCCGCAGGAACTGGCTCTGGATGACGCTGCCGACCATCTTGGTGTCGGTGGAGCCCAGCAGCTCGGCGTTGACGTAGTCGCCGCTGGCCGGGATGAAGGTCAGCAGGGTGCCGGAGACGACGCCGGGCATGGACAGCGGGAACGTCACCGTGCGGAAGGTGGTGGCGGGGGTGGCGTAGAGGTCGCCCGCCGCCTCGTGCAGCCGGCCGTCGATCCGCTCCAGCGAGGTGTAGAGCGGCAGGACCATGAACGGCAGGAAGTTGTACGTGAGGCCGCAGACGACCGCCATCGGCGTGGCCAGGACCCGGTGGGGGTCGGTCCAGCCGAGCCGGCTGGTGACGTCCAGGACGTGCAGGGCCTCCAGCAGGTCCACGACCGCCCCGCCGTCGGCGAGGATCGTCTTCCAGGCCAGTGTGCGGATGAGGAAGCTGGTGAAGAACGGGGCGATGACCAGCACGAGGACCAGATGGCGCCAGCGGCCCGCCCGGAAGGCGATGAGGTAGGCGAGCGGGTAGCCGAGCAGCAGGCACAGGAACGTGGCGGTGCCCGCGTACAGCAGGGACCGGACGAAGTGCGGGTGGTACTCGCGCAGCGCGTCCGTGTACGTCGCAAAGTGCCAGGTGACCTCGAAGCCCTGCTCCAGCGAGCCGGTCTGCAGCGAGGTGGAGGCCTGGTAGACGAGCGGCAGGGCGAAGAAGACGACCAGCCAGAGGACGCCGGGGAGCAGCAGCCAGTACGGGACGAGCCGTCCGCGGGCGGAGGGCTTGCGGAGCACCGGTGCGCCGGGATCGGCGGGGTCGGCGGGGGGCGCGGGCGGCGCCTGGGCGGGGCTCACGCCGCGCCCTCCACGCTCTCCACGCCCGCGTCGATGTCCTGGTCGGCGTCGAGGCCGAAGGTGTGGGCGGGGTTCCAGTGCAGGACGACCTCGGCGCCGGGGGCCAGGCCCTCGCGCCGGTCGATGTTCTGCTCGTAGACCTGGAGGACGTCGCCGGCGGGGCTCTCGACGACGTACTGGGTGGAGACGCCGATGAAGCTGGAGTCGACGACGCGGCCGGTGACGCGGTTGCGGCCGGTGGAGATGTCCGCCGCGTCGTCCGCGCGGACCAGGGACACCTTCTCGGGCCGTATGCCGAGGAGCAGGCGGCCGCCGGCGGCGGCGGGGACGGGACATCGCGCGCGGGGCAGCCTGAGCCTGCCGCCGGCCGCGGCCACCACCAGGTCGCCGCCGGTGGACACGATCTCGGCCTCGATGAGGTTGGAGGTGCCGAGGAAGTTGGCGACGAACGTGGTGCGCGGGTTCTCGTAGAGGTCGGCGGGCGCGCCCAGTTGCTCGACGCGGCCCCCGTTCATCACCGCGACGGTGTCGGCCATGGTCATGGCCTCCTCCTGGTCGTGGGTGACGTGCACGAAGGTGATGCCGACCTCGGTCTGGATGCGTTTGAGCTCGCGCTGCATCTGCCGGCGGAGCTTGAGGTCGAGGGCGCCGAGCGGTTCGTCGAGCAGGAGGACCTGCGGGTGGTTGATGAGCGCGCGGGCGACGGCGACGCGCTGCTGCTGCCCGCCGGAGAGCTGGTGCGGCCTGCGGCGGGCGAGGTCGCCGAGCTGGACGAGCTCCAGCATCGCGTCGACCTGCTTCCTCACCGACCTGATTCCGCGCCGCCGGAGCCCGAAGGCGACGTTCTCGGCGATGTCCAGGTGCGGGAAGAGCGCGTAGCTCTGGAAGACGGTGTTGACGGGGCGCCGGTGGGGCGGCAGGCCGGTGATGTCCCGGTCCCCGAGGAGGATCGTGCCGGTGGTGGCCTCCTCCAGGCCCGCGATCATCCTCAGGGTGGTGGTCTTGCCGCAGCCGGACGCGCCGAGCAGGGCGAAGAACGAGCCCTGGGGGACGGTCAGGTCGAGCGGCCGCACGGCGGTGAAGGAGCCGTAGGTCTTGCTGATCCCGGCGAGGCGGACGTCGCCGCCCGCGGTCTGCTGCTGTGTCATGGGTCGCGGTCCCAGGGGGTCGGGGGCGGTTCGGGGACAGGGGTGACCGGGCGCGGAGGTCCGGTCAGGCGCCGATGAGCCGGGCGAACTCCTCCTCGTACGCCGTCTCCTCCCGAGCGCTCAGGGAGCGGAAGGAGCGGGACTTCGCCGCCATGTCCTCGTCGGGGAGGATCAGCGTGTTGGAGGCCATGGACGCGTCGATCCGGGCGAGTTCCGGGCGGACGCCGTCGACCGGGCAGACGTAGTTGATGTACGCGGCGAGCCGGGCGGCGACCGGGGGCTCGTAGTAGTGGTCGATGAGCCGCTCGGCGTTGGCCTTGTGCCGGGCGTGCGCGGGGACCAGGAGGTTGTCGCTGGAGATGATGTATCCGGCGGCGGGGACGGCGAACTCGATGTCCGGGTTGTCGGCCTGGAGCTGGACGACGTCGCCGGCCCAGGCGACGCAGGCGGCGATGTCGCCCCTGCTGAGGTCGGCGGTGTAGTCGTTGCCGGTGAAGCGCCGGATCTGCTTGCGGTCGACGGCCTTCCGGAGGCGGCCGATCGCCGCGTGGAACTCGGCGTCGGTGAACGCGGCCGGGTCCGCGCCCTGGTCGAGCAGGGTCATGCCGACGGTGTCGCGCATCTCGGAGAGGAAGGAGACCCGGCCCTTGAGCTTCGGGTCGTCCAGGAGCTGGGTGACGGAGTCGACCCTGCGGCCGCCGGTCGCCTTCCTGTTGTACGCGATGACGGTCGGGATGCCGGTCCAGGGGTAGCTGTGGGCGCGGCCGGGGTCCCAGTCGGGGGTGCGGAACTGGGCCGACACGTTGGCGAACGCGTGCGGGAGGTTCGCCGGGTCGAGCTTCTGCGCCCAGCCGAGGCGGATGATGCGCGCGGCCAGCCAGTCGGTGACGCAGACGAGGTCGCGGCCGATGTCCTGCCCGGCCGCGAGCTGCGGCTTGACCTTGCCGAAGAACTCGACGTTGTCGTTGATGTCCTCGGTGTACCTGACCCTGATCCCGGTGCGCCGGGTGAACGCCTCCAGGGTGGGGCGGCTCCGTCCGTCCTCGCCGACGTCCATGTACTCGGTCCAGTTGGAGAAGACGACCTCCCTCTCCTTGGCCGAGTGGTCGTCGGCGGCCGTGCCGGCGGCCGCGCGCCCGGCGGGCGGGATCCCGCACGCGCCGAGCGCGGCCGTCCCGCCGAGCGCCAGGGCGCCGAGGCCGCCGGCGCGCAGCAGGGAGCGGCGGGTGAGGGCGCCCCGGCCGCCGGCCAGGGATCGTCTCATCGCCGCCAGCCGGGCGGGCGAGAGGTGCTCGGGCTCGTGACTCTCCATGCGCTGTGCCCTTTCGGGTGGGAGGCCGCTGGTCCGCGGCGGCTGCTATCGGTCCCCGAAGATCGTGCGGTGCCAGTCCTTCCGGGCAACCGCGGTGTTGTCGTACATGACGTGCTTGACCTGCGTGTACTCCTCGAAGGAGTACGCCGACATGTCCTTGCCGAAGCCGCTGGCCTTGTAGCCGCCGTGCGGCATCTCGCTGAGGATGGGGATGTGGTCGTTGACCCAGACGCAGCCCGCCCGGATCTCGCGGGTGGCGCGGTTGGCCCGGTACAGGTCGCGGGTCCAGACGGAGGCGGCCAGTCCGTAGGGGGTGTCGTCGGCGAGCGCGATGCCCTCGTCGTCGGTGTCGAACGGCAGGACCACCAGGACCGGGCCGAAGACCTCCGCCTGGACGATCTCGCTGTCCTGGGCGGCGTCCGCGATCAGGGTGGGCCGGTAGTACGCCCCGGCGGCGAGGTCGCCGCCGGGGGCCTCGCCGCCGGTGACGATCCGCGCGTGGGCGCGGGCCCGGTCGACGAAGGCGGCGACCCGGTCGCGGTGGGCGTGGCTGACCAGGGGGCCGAGGTCGGTGGCGGGGTCGAAGGGGTCGCCGAGCCGGACGGTCTCCATGAGCGCGGCGACGTCCCGGACGAAGGCCTCGTACAGGGGGCGCTGGACGTAGGCGCGGGTGGCGGCGGTGCAGTCCTGGCCGGTGTTGATGAGGGAGCCGGCGACCGCGCCGTGGACGGCGGCCTCCAGGTCGGCGTCGTCGAAGACCACGAAGGGGGCCTTGCCGCCCAGCTCCAGGTGGAGGCGTTTGGCGGTGGCCGAGGCGATCCGGGCGACGCGCCTGCCGACGGCGGTGGAGCCGGTGAAGGAGGCCATGACGACGTCGGGGTGGCCGACGAGGTGTTCTCCCGCGTCCGCGCCCGCGCCGGTGACGATGTTGACCACGCCGTCGGGGATGCCCGCGTCGGTGGCCGCGCGGGCGAGCATCACCGAGGTCAGCGGGGTGGGTTCGGCGGGTTTCAGGACGATGGTGTTGCCCGCGGCCACGGCCGGAAGGATCTTCCAGGCGGCCATCTGGAGCGGGTAGTTCCAGGGGGCGATGGAGCCGACGACGCCGAGCGCCTCCCGCCGTACGTACGAGGTGTGGTCGCCGTCGTACTCGGCGGCGGCCCGGCCCTCCAGGTGGCGGGCGGCGCCGGCGAAGAAGGCCGCGTTGTCGACGGTGCCGGGGACGTCGAAGCCGGTCGTGAGCCTGATCGGCTTGCCGCACTGGAGGGACTCGGCGTACGCGAAGTCGTCGGCCCGCTCGGCGAGGACGGCGGCGAGCCGGTGCAGCGCCTGCGACCGCTCGCCCGGGCTCGCACGGGACCAGCCGGGGAAGGCGGCGCGGGCGGCGGCGACGGCCGCGTCCACGTCCTCGGTCCCCGCCGGTTCGTAGCGCAGCACGCGCTCGCCGGTGGCGGGGTCCACCACGTCGTGGTGGCGGCCGGACGTGCCGGGGAGCTGCCTGCCGCCGATGTACTGCACACCTTCCGCGAAGCGGTCCCGCACCTGGAAGCCGTTGCCCATGACGCTCTCCTCCACGGCCGCGCCCGTCGGGCGGGCGGCGTCGCCTCGTCGTGAATGGAGTGCCGATCCTGACAGAGGAACCCCCGGCCAACAAGTGATTCCGTTGTTTCCTTTTGGTTACGCGACGGAATCTGTCGACCGTGGGTCGCGCCGGTACGGAAATCCCCTACGCGCCGCCCAGGACGGATGCCACACTCACCTGCCATGGGACCGATCGACGGACTTCTGGCGGACGTGGCGCGGGGCAGGCGGGTGACGTACCTGCCGTTCTGGGGCCATCGCCCGCGCCCGGACGGCCGGTTGGGCACGAGCTGCCTGAGCCAGTGGTGGCCCTCGCCGTTCACGGTGGACGGGGTCGCCTACGCGACCGCGGAGCACTGGATGATGGCCGCGAAGGCGCGCCTCTTCGGCGACGCGGAGGCGGAGCGGGCCGCGCTGTCGGCGCGTGGCCCGGCGGCGGCGAAGACCGCGGGGCGGCTGGTGCGCGGCTTCGACGAGGACGTGTGGGCGCGGGAGCGGTTCGCGCTGGTCGTGGCGGGCAGCGTGCACAAGTTCGGCCAGGACGCGGAGTTGGGCGGCTATCTGCTGTCCACCGGGGACCGGGTGCTGGTGGAGGCGTCCCCGGTGGACCGGATCTGGGGCGTCGGCCTCGCGGCGGACGACGAGCGGGTGGAGCGGCCGGAGCAGTGGCGGGGGCTGAACCTGCTCGGCTTCGCGCTCATGGAGGCGCGGGAGCGGCTGCGGGCGGAGACGACGGGCTGACCGGCCGGGCGGGCGCCAGGGCGCGGGGGCGTGGTCCCGCCCGGCCGGTCGGGGGCCGGGCGCCGGACGGGGCCGCCCCCGCTCCCTAGGAGCGCTCTTCGATCACCAGCGTCGTCGCGAACGGGTCGTCGTAGGAGCCGCCGTCCTCCTCGCCGCTGTCCGTGCCGTCGGTCGTCGCGGCCCAGATGACGAAGCCGAGAATGACCGCGCCGATGACGATGCCGACGGAGCCGAGGACGACCCCGGCGATCGCCATGCCCCGGTTGGTGGCCTCGCCGCGCCTGGCCCGGCCGAGGCCGATGATGCCGAAGACCAGGGCGAGGATGCCGAGGACGACGTTGAGCCCGTAGAGGCAGAAGCCGACCACCGAGACGATGCCGAGCACCATCGCGGCCGTGCCGAGCCCGTTGGAGGGCGGCGGCGACCAGGCGGACGGACCGGCGGGATAGGAGCCGTAGCCCGGATAGCCGCCGTAGGGCTGCGGGGGCGGCGCCGGGTAGCCGTAGGGCGGGGCGGGGTGGCCGGGACCGTGCGGGCCCACCGGGGGCGGCGGCACGTGCGAGGGCGCCGGGCCGAAACCGCTCGGCACGCCCGTCGGGCCGGTGTTCTCCCCGGCGCCCGGCATCGACACCATGGTCGGCTGGTCGTGGACCGCGGGCGGCGGGATGTGCGCACCCGCCTTGCGCAGGTCCGGCCCGCTGTCCGGCGGCGTCCACGGATCGCGCGGCGCGGCCCCGGCTCCGGGCTGCTCTGTGTGGTCTGACATGGCCCTCCCCCATCGTGTCCCGTCATGCTACGGGCCCGGTCCGACGGCCCCCGACCCCGCCTACGATGACCGGTGCGGCCGGCCGGGCCCCCGGTCCGGGCCGCTCCGGGACGCACGGGCCGGGAGCGGCCGCGGGGGGCGGGCGCCGGGGCAGGACCGCACCCATCGAACCGGGAGACACCGATGACCGACCTCCACCCCTTCATCGCGGGGCTGCCCAAGGCCGAGCTGCACGTCCACCACGTCGGTTCGGCCTCGCCCCGGATCGTCGCGGAGCTGGCCGCCCACCACCCGGACACCAAGGTCCCGACGGACCCCGAGGCGCTGGCCGACTACTTCACCTTCACCGACTTCGCGCACTTCATCGAGGTCTACCTCTCCGTGGTGGACCTGATCCGCACCCCCGAGGACGTGCGGCTGCTCACGTACGAGGTGGCGCGGGACATGGCCCGGCAGAACATCCGGTACGCGGAGCTGACGGTGACCCCGTTCAGCTCGACCCGCCGGGGCATCCCCGAGGTCGGGTTCATGGAGGCCATCGAGGACGCCCGCAAGGCGGCCGAGGCGGAGTTGGGCGTCGTCCTGCGCTGGTGCTTCGACATTCCGGGCGAGGCCGGGCTGCAGGCGGCCGAGGAGACCACCCGGCTGGCGGTGGAGCGGCGGCCGGACGGGCTCGTCTCCTTCGGGCTCGGCGGCCCGGAGATCGGAGTGGACCGCCCGCAGTTCAAGCCCTACTTCGACCGGGCCATCGCCGAGGGGCTCCACTCGGTCCCGCACGCCGGGGAGACCACGGGCTCGCGGACGGTCTGGGACGCGCTGACCGCGCTGCGCGCCGAGCGCGTCGGGCACGGCACCAGCTCCGTCCAGGACCCGAAGCTGCTGGAGCACCTCGCCGAGCACCGCATCGCCCTGGAGGTCTGCCCGACGTCGAACATCGCCACCCGCGCGGTCGCCGACATCGACCGCCACCCCGTGCGCGAGATGGTCGCGGCGGGCGTGCTGGTGACGATCAACAGCGACGACCCGCCGATGTTCGGCACCGACCTCACCAGCGAGTACGCGGTCGCCGCCCGGCTGCTGGAACTGGACGAGCAGGGCGTGGCGGCCCTGGCGAAGAACGCGGTGGAGGCGTCGTTCCTCGACCCGGCGGGCAAGCGGAAGCTGGCCGAGGAGATCGACGCCTACACGGCGCACTGGCTCCGGGGCCCCGCCCGCTGATCCCGGTCGGCACAATGGCCGCATGGATTCTGCCCTTCCGGCCGTCACCGCCGTGGCGCATCGCGGCGACCCGTACCGCGCCCGCGAGAACACCCTGCCCTCGATCCGCTCCGCCCTCGACCGGGGGGCGGACGCGGTCGAGATCGATGTGCGGGTCACCCGCGACGGCGTGCCGGTCCTGCTGCACGACGCGACGCTGGAGCGGCTGTGGGGGCACGACCTGCGGGTCGACCGGCTGGCGCACCGGGAGCTGGAGGAGCTGACCCGCGGCGGGGTGCCCACGCTCCGCGAGGCGCTGGCGGCCACCGGCGCGCACCGGGTGATGGTGGACCTGCCCGGCTCGACGGACGCCTCGGTGCGCAGGATCGTCGCCACGGTCCGGGAGTGCGGGGCGGGCGAGCGGGCGTACTACTGCGCGAGCGCGGACGCGATGCTGCGGGTGCGCGCCGCCGACCCGTCCGCCGAGATCGCCCTGACCTGGAACACCCTGGCGCCGCCCCGCCCGGAGCTGCTGGCCGCGGTGCGGCCGCGCTGGCTGAACTACCGGTTCGGGCTGGTGAGCCGGGAGTTGACGGACCGGGCGCACCGGGACGGGCTGCTCGTCTCCGCGTGGACGGCCGACACGAAGCGCACGATGCGCCGGCTGGTCGAGCGGGGCGTCGACTCGATCACCACCAACCGGATCGACGCCCTGCGCCGGCTGCTGGCCGACCCGTCCGCCCGCCGGGGCGGGTGACCGGTCCGGCATCATGGGCGCACCCGCACCGCCCGGCGCGGTACGCCGCGCCGGGCCCTCCGGCACCGAGGAGCCGATGTGACCGACGCGCGACCGCAGACCGCCCCCGCCCGGATACGCGCCGACATCGCGCACAACGCCCGCGTGTGGAACTACTGGCTGGGCGGCGAGGACAACTACCCGGTGGACCGCGCGGTGGGCGACCGGGTGACCGGGATGTACCCGAGCATCGGTGAAGTGGCGCGCGCCGACCGGGCGTTCCTCGGCCGGGCCGTGCGCCACCTGGCCGGTGACGCGGGCATCGACCAGTTCCTCGACATCGGCACCGGGCTGCCGACCGTCGACAACACCCATGAGATCGCCCAGCACGTCACGCCGCACGCGCGCATCGTGTACGTGGACAACGACCCGATCGTGCTGACCCACGCCCGCGCCCTGCTGACCAGTTCGCTGGAGGGCGCGACGGAGTACGTCGACGCGGACGCGCACCGCCCGCGGGACATCCTGCGGGCCGCGGAGCCCACGCTGGACCTGGAGCGGCCGGTCGCGGTGATGATGCTCGGCATCCTCAACTTCGTCCTCGACACGGACGAGGCGCTGTCGATCGTGCGCACGCTGATGGCGGCCGTGCCCTCGGGCAGCCACCTGGTCGTCACCCATCCCACCCTGGAGCTGGGCGGCGAGGGCAACGAGGCGGCGATGCGCTTCTGGAACGAGAACGCCACCCCGCCCATCAGGGCCCGCGGCCGCCGGGAGTTCGCCGCGTTCCTGGACGGGCTGGAGCTGCTGGAGCCGGGCGTGGTGTCCTGCTCCCGCTGGCGTACGGGCCCGCGGGAGCCGCAGGTCGCCCAGTTCGGCGCGGTGGGCCGCAAGCCCTGACCGGGAGCGGGGGGGGGGGGGGGGGGGGGGGGGGGGGGGGGGGGGGGGGGGGGGGGGGGGGGGGGGGGGGGGGGGGGGGGGGGGGGGGGGGGGGGGGG
>NZ_JBVJCD010000033.1:39764-72280 GCF_055588985.1 Streptomyces sp. NPDC041970 | reverse complement strand
CCCCCCCCCCCCCCCCCCCCCCCCCCCCCCCCCCCCCCCCCCCCCCCCCCCCCCCCCCCCCCCCCCCCCCCCCCCCCCCCCCCCCCCCCCCCGTCCCGGTCCGCTCAGGACGCGGCTCCGGACGTCGACAGCGCCTCCAGCAGCGGGCGCAGCCGGGTCGTCCGCTCCTGGGCCGGGACCCGCGCCACCGCGTGCGCCAGCGCCTGGTCCACCCCGTGCACCACGGACAGATGGCGCTCGCCCCGGCCGAACGCGGTGTAGACCCACGGCCGGCTCAGCCCCTGCGCCCCATCGCCCGGCAGCACCACCACCGCGGCGGGCCAGCGCATCCCGGCCGCCTGGTGGGCGCTGAGGGCCCAGCCGTGCCGGACCGTCGCGTCGACCCGCTCCCGCGCCACGACGACGCTCGCGCCCGCGCACTCCAGGTGCAGGCCCTCGGCGTCGGCCGAGCGCACCACGCCGGGCACCGCCCGGCCGGGCGCGGGCACATGGACCACGCGGTCGCCCGGATCGAACCCGCCGAACCGTCCGGGGCCGGGGTTGAGCCGCTGCTTCAGCGCCTCGTTGAGCACGCGCGTCCCGGCCGCGCCGCCGTGGCCCACGGTGATGACCTGGGTCTCCTCGGCGGGGATGCCGAAGGCGCGGGGCACCGAGTCGGCGACCAACTGCACGGTGCGGTGGACCGCCTCGCCCGCGTCGCGGACCGGGACGATCACCACCTCCTTGCCCGGAGCCTCGACCTGGTGCAGCTCGCCGGCGCCGATCCCGGAGACCAGCTCGCCGATCGGTCCGGGGTCCGGGGTGCGGGAGACGACCAGGGGGCAGGCGCGGGCGGCCAGCACATCGGCGAACACCCGCCCGGCGCCCGCCGAGCCCAGCACGCCGGGGTCGCCGCTCAGCACCAGCCGGGCGCCGTCGGCCAGCGCCTCGACCAGGACCGCCGCGCCCTCGACGTCCAGTTGGGGGGCGTCCAGCACGACCAGCAGGTCCAGCGCGAGCGCCCCCTCCCCGTCCCGGCCGGGCCCCTGCGCCCCGGAGAGCAGCCCGGCGAGGGTGACCGCCGCGTCCGGGTCCCCGACGTCCGCCGCCAGCCGTCGCCGGCCGTCCTCGCTGTGGGCGGCGCCCAGGGCGCGCAGGCCCAGGCCGCGCGCGGCCGCGATCAGGGCGGCGGGCTCGGCCCGCGCCGCCTCGCCGCCGCTGTGCGCGACCAGCCCGGACCCGGCGGCCGCACGGATCAGCTCGGCGGCCGAGGGGGAGGGGGCCGAGGCGGCGGCGTCCGCGAGGCCGGGGGCCGCCTCGCAGGCGTTCACCAACCGGGCCAGCCCGTCCGCGAGGCTCTCCTCGGCCAGTGCGTAGCGGTCCAGGCCCAGCAGCACCTGGACCGGCTCCCGCCCGGCCTCCTCGGGCGCCTCGGCCCCCTCGCCGTCCGACGCCTCGGGGCCGGCCTCCTCCTGGAAGACCAGGGCGACGCCCTCCTCGACGGCGTCGCGCACCGCCGCGTCCGGGTCGCCCACGGCGCGCTCGGCGAGCGCCGCCCGTACCGCGTCGGCGTCCAGAGCCGTGTGGCCCTGGAGGGCGGCGCGCTCCAGCACCCATGCCACCAGGGCGGCCGTCCTGCGCCCGTCGTCCGGACCGCAGCCGGCCCCCAGCAGGGCCCGCGCGAAGCCGTCGGCCTGCTCGGGCCGGACGCCCGGCACCGCGAGCAGCCGCCAGGGGTCGGTGCGCAGCAGCTCCGCGGCCTGCTCGCCCAGCGCCTCGGCGGCCGGGCGGGCCAGCGCCTCGGGGGCCCCGCCCTCCGCGAGCACCGCCCGCACCGCCTCGGCGGTCTCGGGCGCGACGGTCCGCGCGGCCGGCGCCGCTTCGGGGGCCTCGGGGCGGGGCCGCGGGGCGGGCGACGGGGCGGCCCGCCGGGGCGCCGGGGCGGCGGCGGGCGAGTCGAAGAACGCGGCCCCCGCCTTCTCGCCGCTCTCCACGGCCCGGACGGCCGCGAGGAGGTCGGCCGCGGTGCCGCTCAGCTTCGTGCCGGCGGCGATGGGGCCCTCCTTCTCGGCCTTGCGCCTCTCGATCCGTTCGAGCAGCTCGCGCTGGGCGGCCAGCTCGGCCTGGGCCTCCGTGAGCTGGGCGGCCTCCGCCGCGTCCGCCGCGTCCGCCGCGTCCGCCGCGTCCGCCGCGTCCGCGGTGTCGGCGGCCGGCCGGTCACCGGGCGCGTCACCGGCATCCGACGGGCCGTCGCCGCCGTCGTCGGTCGCGTCCGCCGACGCGTCGGCCGCCTCGTCCGGCGTCCCGGCGGCCTCGGGCGCTTCGGCGGGCGCGGGGCCCGCGTCGCCGGCGGCCGGCTCGGGCGCGGCGGCGTCCGGCGTGTCCGTGCCGGCGGGGCCGGGGGTCTCCCCCCGCGGAAGCGCAGTCACAGCGTGCTCCAGTCCTGGTCGGGATAGCGGTGCACGGGCGCCGACACATCGTCGAGCGCCTGGCAGATCTCGTAGGGAAGACTAAGCGCCTCCACTGACAACGCCTCCGCGAGCTGTGCGGCGTTGCGCGCGCCGACGATCGGGGCGGCCACCCCCGGCCGGTCCCGGACCCAGGCCAGCGCCACCTGGAGCGGGCTGGTGGCCAGACCGTCCGCCGCCGTCGCCACCGCGTCGGTGATCCGGGCCGCCGTGCCGCCGAGGTACGGCTCGACGAACGGGGCCAGCCGCTCGGACCCGCCGCGGGAGTCGGCCGGGGTGCCGTGGCGGTACTTGCCCGTCAGCACGCCGCGCCCCAGCGGCGAGGACGGCAGCAGCCCGATCCCGAGGTCCAGCGCGGCGGGCAGCACCTCGCGCTCGATGCCCCGCTGGAGCAGGGAGTACTCCATCTGCGTACTGGCCAGCCGGGTGCGGGCGCCGGGCGCGGCGAGCTGCCAGGTGGCGGCCTTGGCCAACTGCCAGCCGCAGAAATTCGAGACGCCCGCGTAGCGGACGCGGCCGGAGGAGACGGCCAGGTCGACGGCGTGAAGGGTCTCCTCCAGCGGGGTCGCCGGGTCGAAGGCGTGGACCTGCCACAGGTCCACGTGGTCCGTGCCGAGCCGTTCCAGGGAGGCGTCCAGGGCGGCCAGCAGGTGCCCGCGCGACCCGTTGACGCGGCGGTAGGGGTCCGGGACGTTGCCCGCCTTCGTCGCGATGACCAGATCCCGGCGGGGGACCAGGCCGCCGACGAGCCTCCCGAGCAGGCGCTCCGCCTCGCCGCCCCCGTACACGTCGGCGGTGTCCACCAGGGTGCCGCCCGCGTCCCAGAAGGCCTTGAGCTGGTCCGCGGCGTCGTGCTCGTCCGTGTCCCGGCCCCAGGTGAGGGTGCCGAGCCCGATCCGGGACACGCGAAGGCCGGTGCGGCCGAGATGCCTCTGCTCCATGGGCGCTGAGATTACTGGCCGGGAGTCGCGGGGTGGAGGGCCGCGGACGACCGGCGCTCCGGCGGTCTGCCGGATCGCGGCGGCCCGCGCTAGAGTCCGGGGCAACGGACGTTACTGATCGGTAAGGGAGCGGTTATGCGGCTCGGCATCAATCTCGGTTACTGGGGCGCCGGCATGGACGGCGACAACCTCGCCGTCGCGCAGGAGGCCGACCGGCTCGGTTTCGACGTCTGCTGGGCGGCCGAGGCGTACGGCTCCGACGCGCCGACCGTGCTGACCTGGGTCGCGGCCCAGACCGAGTCCATCGACGTCGGCTCCGCGATCATGCAGATCCCGGCCCGCCAGCCCACCATGACCGCGATGACGGCCGCCACCCTCGACTCGCTGTCCGGCGGCCGCTTCCGGCTCGGCCTCGGGGTCTCCGGCCCGCAGGTCTCCGAGGGCTGGTACGGCGTGAAGTTCGACAAGCCGCTGGCCCGCACGCGGGAGTACGTGGAGATCGTCCGCAGGGCGATGACCCGCGAGCGCCTGGCGTTCGAGGGCGAGCACTGGACGCTGCCGCTGCCCGGCGGACCGGGCAAGCCGATCAAGCTCACCGTGCACCCCCAGCGCGAGCACATCCCGCTCTACATCGCCGCCATCGGCCCCAGGAACCTGGAGCAGACCGGCGAGATCGCCGACGGAGCGCTGCTGATCTTCCCCTCCGCCGAGCACCTGGAGGACACCGCGCTCACGCATCTGCGCGCGGGCCGGGAGAAGGCCGGGAAGACCATGGAGGGCTTCGACGTCAGCCCCACGCTGCCGTTGGCCGTGGGCGACGACGTGATCGGGCTGGCCGACATGTTCCGCCCGTACACCGCCCTGTACGTCGGCGGCATGGGCAGCCGCAAGCAGAACTTCTACAACCAGCTCGCCCGGCGCATGGGGTACGAGAAGGAGGCCGCCGAGATCCAGGACGCCTACCTGGGCGGCGACAAGGCGGCCGCGGCCGCCGCCGTCCCGCACCGGCTGATCGACCAGACCTCGCTGCTCGGCCCCGTCGAGCGGATCGCCGAGCGGATGCAGGCGTACGCCGCCGCCGGGGTCACCACGCTCAACCTCGCCCCGGCCGGCTTCACCCTGGAGGAGCGCGTCACCGCCCTGCGCGCCGGCGCGGACGCCCTGGAGCGCTCCGGACTCGCCTGACGCCCCGACGCCGCCGCGGCCGTCCGAGCACCACGCGACCGCGGCGGCCGCTCCGGTTGCCGACCGCCCCGCGGCGCATTTGACTCTCCTGTGCGGAAGACGCCCCGCGGGCCCCGCCCCGCGGGCACCGGTACGGAGGTGGCCCCGATGCTCTCAGCCAGAAGCCTGTTCCAGGAGATCCTCGACGACGACGAGGCCTACCGGCTGTTCTGCTCCATCGCCGCCGGCGGCGAGGCCCAGGGCGGCTGGGAGAACGCCCGCATCGCCGCTCTCGCCCCCGAGGACCGCCGCGACCTCGCACCCAGGATCGTCCGGCACGGGGCCGACGAGGACAAGCACGGCCGGATCTTCAACGCCCTCCTGAAGAAGCGCGGCCTCCGGCCGGTCGACGTCCCGCCGGAGACCGACTACACCATGCTCCTGGAGCGGCAGGGCATCGGCCTCGCCCACTCCCGGCTGCGCGGCGAGGAACGGCTCACCGAGCGCGACATCATCACCTACCTGGCCCACAGCCGCGTCACCGAGCAGCGCGCCTCCGAGCAGATGCGGCTGCTGCGCCGGCACTTCGCCGACCATCCCGACATCGGCCGCGCGGTGCGGATGATCTCCCACGACGAGGACAACCACCTCGCCTACTGCCACGAGGAGTTGCTGTCCCTCGCCCGCGAGGGGCACGGCCGGGCCATCCAGCGGACCCTGCGCGAGTGCGCTCTGGCCGAGATCCGGGTCTACCGCGACGTCAGCCTCGCCGTGCTGGCCCACATGGGCCGCCTCCTGGGCTGGTCCCGCCCCAAGGCCGCGGTGCTGGCCGCGGGCGTCCACGCGGTGTACGCGTACGAGCGCATGGCCGGCTGGCGGCGCATGGTGAGCCTGCGGACGCCGCGGCGGCGCGACGCGCTCGGCGGCCCCGCCGTGCCGGAGCACGAGTACGCCTGAGGGCGCCGCGCGGGCGGGCGGGCCCCTCAGAGCCAGTCGCGCCGCTTGAACAGCCGGTACAGGCCGTAGACGACCACGCCCATCAGCCCGACCACCGTCGGGTAGGTCCACTTCCAGTGCAGCTCCGGCATGTGGTCGAAGTTCATGCCGTAGACCCCCGCCACCATGGTCGGGACGGCGGCCATCGCCGCCCAGGCGGAGATCTTGCGCATGTCGTCGTTCTGCCGCACGCCCATCTGCGCCAGATGCGCCGAGAGGATGTCCGAGAGCAGCCGGTCCAACCCCTCCACCTGCTCGTTGGCGCGCGTGAGGTGGTCGGCCACGTCCCGGAAGAAGGGCTGCGCGTCCCCGTGGACGAACGGCACGCCCGCCCCCGCGAGCCGGTCCATCGGGCCCGTCAGCGGACTGGCCGCCCGGCGGAACTCCAGCACCTGCCGCTTGAACGTGTAGATCCGGGCCGCGAGGTTCTTCGAGTCGCCCGACCCGCTCGGGGCGAAGACCTCCGTCTCCAGCTCCTCCAGGTCCACCTGGAGCTCCCCGGCCACGTCGATGTAGTGGTCCACGACCGCGTCGCTGACCGCGTACAGGACGGAGGTCGGCCCGTGCTTCAGCACCTCGGGCTCGGCCTCCAGCCGGCGGCGCACCGCGGCCAGCGGGGCCCCCTCGCCGTGCCGGACCGTCACCACGAACGAGTCGCCCATGAAGACCATGAGCTCGTCCGCGCTGACCGCGTCGCTCTCCGGCTCGTAGACGATCGGCTTGAGCACGGCGAACAGCGAGTCGTCGTACACCTCCAGCTTGGGCCGCTGGTGGGCGCGCAGAGCGTCCTCCACCGCCAGCGGGTGCAGCGCGAACTCGTCCCGCACGAGGTCGAACTCCTGCTCCGTCGGCTCGTGCAGCCCGATCCACAGGAACGCGTCGCGCGAGGTCCGCGCCTCGTCCAGGGCGTCGGAGAAGTCTTCGGGCCGTTCGATGCGGCGCCCGTCCCGGTAGATGGCACAATCCACGATCACGGCGGGCATTCTTCCCCGTGATCGGCGCTCGATGCACCTCGGGCGCCCCTCTACGCTGGCGGGTATGCCCACGCTGATCCTCGTACGCCACGGACGCTCCACCGCCAACACCGCCGGAGTGCTCGCCGGGCGGACCCCCGGCGTCCACCTCGACGAACGCGGCGCCGAACAGGCCGCCGCCCTCCCGGCCCGGCTCTCCGGCCTCGCCCCCGTCCTCGCCGTCACCAGCCCGCTGGAGCGCTGCCGCCAGACGCTGCGCCCGCTGCTCGACGCCCTCCCCGGCCTGCCCCTGCACACCGAGGACCGCGTCAACGAGTGCGACTACGGCCACTGGTCGGGACGGAAGCTGGCCGAACTCGCCGACGAGCCCCTGATGTCCGTCGTCCAGCAGCACCCCTCCGCGGCCGCCTTCCCCGGCGGCGAGTCCATGCGCGCGATGCAGGCCCGCGCCGTGGACGCCGTGCGCGACTGGAACGACCGCGTCGAGCGCGACCACGGGGAGGAGGCGACGTACGTGATGTGCTCGCACGGCGACATCATCAAGTCCCTCGTCGCCGACGCCCTCGGGATGCACCTCGACCTCTTCCAGCGCGTCCACGTCGACCCCTGCTCGGTCACCGCGATCCGCTACACCCGCCTGCGCCCCTTCCTCCTGCGGCTCGGCGACACCGGCGACCTCGCCTCCCTGGCCCCCCGCGAGAACTCCGCCGGCGCGGACGCCGGCGCGACCGCTCCGGGCGGGACGGCGGCGGACGCGGCGGTCGGCGGCGGCGCGGGCGCGCCGTGATCGCCGCGGGCAGTAGGGTGGACGCGCCATAGCGCCGCCCCACCACCACCGATTCTCTTAGGGAGCAGGACGTGTCCCGTCAGGTGTTCCTCTACGACCCGCCGGACCGATTCGTGGCCGGCACGGTCGGGCTGCCTGGCCGCCGTACGTTTTTCCTGCAGGCGTCCTCCCAGGGCCGGGTCACCAGCGTGGCTCTGGAGAAGGCCCAGGTCGCCGCCCTCGCCGAGCGGATCGACGAACTGCTCGACGAGGTCGTGCGCCGCACCGGCGGCAACTCCCCGGTGCCCGCCGTGGCCCCCGCCGACATCACCGACACCGCCCCCCTGGACGTCCCCGTCGAGGAGGAGTTCCGCGTCGGCACCATGGCGCTGGCCTGGGACGGCGAGGCGCAGCGCATGATCATCGAGGCGCAGGCCCTCGTCGAGCTGGACGCCGACTCCGAGGACGACCTCGCCGAGGCCGAGGAGAAGCTCCTCCAGGACGAGGAGAACGGTCCGCCCATGCTCCGCGTGCGGCTCAGCGGCGCACAGGCCCGCGCCTTCGCCAAACGCGCCCTGGACGTCGTCAACGCCGGCCGCCCGCCGTGCCCGCTGTGCAGCCTGCCGCTCGATCCGGAAGGACACGTATGCCCGCGCCAGAACGGATACCGTCGCGGAGCCTGACCGAGACCGAGCTGCTCACCCTGCTCGCCGAGGGCACGCTGACCGTCCTCGGACAGGTCGGCGGAGCGTCCAACGCGGTGCTGCGCTGCACGGTGGCGTACGAGGGCGAGGAGCGCGCCTGCGCCTACAAGCCGGTCGCGGGGGAGCAGCCGCTGTGGGACTTCCCCGACGGCACCCTCGCCCAGCGCGAAGTCGCGGCGTACGAGGTCTCGCGCGCGACGGGGTGGGACCTCGTGCCGCCCACGGTCCTGCGGGACGGTCCCTACGGCCGGGGCATGTGCCAGCTCTGGATCGACGGGGCGGCCGCCGGGGACGGCGAGCCGCCGCTGCTGGCGCTCGTCGAGGGCGAGGAGCCGGGCGACGGCTGGAAGGCCGTGGGCTTCGCGGACGTGGGGGAGGGGGAGACCGCGCTGCTGGTGCACGCGGACGACCCCCGGCTGCGGCGGCTCGCGGTGCTGGACGCGGTCATCAACAACGGCGACCGCAAGGGCGGCCATCTGCTGCCCGCCCCCGGCGGACGGCTGTACGGCATCGACCACGGGGTCGCCTTCAACGCGGACGACAAGCTGCGCACCCTGCTGTGGGGCTGGGCGGGCGAGCCGCTGACCGCCGAGGCGCTCTCGGCGCTGGACCGGCTCGCCGCGGAGCTGGCGCCGGGGGGCGCCCTGGCCACCCGGATGGCCGATCTCATCACACCGGCCGAGCTGGAGGCGCTGCGCGAGCGGGTCGCCCACCTGCTGCGGAGCGGGGTGCACCCCCGGCCCAGCGGGCAGTGGCCGCCGATCCCCTGGCCGCCGGTGTAGGACGCGCGGCGCACCCCTACCCCCTGGGGCGGGGTGCGCGCAAGAAGGCGTCTTCGGACAGCTTTCGGGAGCCGGTTCGTATCCGGAAGCATCGTCCGGTTACGCTCAGGACATGTATGCCTGGCCCGCTTCTGAGGTCCCCGCCCTGCCCGGCAAGGGCCGCGACCTCCGGATTCACGACACCGCGACCGGCGAGCGGATCACCTCCGCCCCCGGTCCCGTCGCCCGCATCTACGTCTGCGGCATCACGCCGTACGACGCGACCCACCTGGGTCACGCGGCGACCTACAACGCGTTCGACCTCGTCCAGCGCGTGTGGCTCGACACCAAGCGGCAGGTTCAGTACGTCCAGAACGTGACCGACGTGGACGACCCGCTGCTGGAGCGGGCCGTGCGCGACGGCGAGGACTGGGTCGCGCTGGCGGAGCGCGAGACGGCCCTCTTCCGCGAGGACATGACCGCCCTGCGGATGCTGCCCCCGCAGCACTACGTCGGCGCGGTCGAGGCGATACCGGGCATCGTGCCCCTCGTCGAGCGCCTCCGGGACGCGGGCGCCGCCTACGAGCTGGACGGCGACGTCTACTTCTCCGTCGACGCCGACCCGCACTTCGGCCAGGTCTCCGGTCTCGACGCCGAGGCGATGCGGCTGCTCTCCGCCGAGCGCGGCGGCGACCCGGAGCGCCCCGGAAAGAAGAACCCCCTCGACCCGATGCTCTGGATGGCCGCCCGTCCGGGCGAGCCGAGCTGGGACGGCGCCTCCCTGGGCGCGGGCCGGCCCGGCTGGCACATCGAGTGCGTCGCCATCGCGCTCGACCACCTGGGCATGGGCTTCGACATCCAGGGCGGCGGCTCCGACCTGGCCTTCCCGCACCACGAGATGGGCGCCTCGCACGCCCAGGCGCTGACCGGCGAGCACCCGTTCGCCAAGGCGTACGTCCACGCGGGCATGGTCGGCCTGGGCGGCGAGAAGATGTCCAAGTCCCGCGGCAACCTGGTCTTCGTCTCGGCCCTGCGCCGCGACGGCGTCGACCCGGCGGCCATCCGGCTGGCCCTGCTCTCCCACCACTACCGCTCCGACTGGGAGTGGACCGACCAGGTCCTCGCCGACGCCGTGGAACGCCTCGCGCGCTGGCGGGCCGCCGTATCGCGCCCCGACGGGCCGTCGGCCGACGCGTTGGTCGAGGAGGTCCGCGAAGCCCTCGCGGACGACCTGGACAGCCCCGCGGCGCTCGCCGCCGTGGACCGCTGGGCCGCCCTCCAGGGCGCGCGGGGCGGTACGGACGAGGGCGCGCCCGGACTCGTCTCGCGCACGGTCGACGCCCTGCTCGGCGTCGCGTTGTAGGACGCGCGGCGTTCGGCCCCGGACTCCGCGCGGAGTCCGGGGCCGAACGCGCTCGTCGGGCCGATCAGCCCTGGTCGGGGGTGTCCCCGGTCGACGCCTGGCCGGGGCCGTCGCCCTCGTCCCGCTTCCCGTCCTCGCCCGCCGGGCCGCTCGCGCCGGGCTCCGGCCGCTGCGGCTTCGGCGGTCGGGTGCGGCCGCCGGACGGGTCCCGCAGGTACGCGCCGTCCCCGCTCTCCGTCGCATGGCCTCCGGGGCCCTGGCCGGGACCGCCGTCGCGCCGCCGCAGATACCGCTCGAACTCGCGGGCGATGGCCTCGCCGGACGCCTCGGGAAGCTCCGCGGTGTCCCGCGCCTCCTCCAGCGTCTGGACGTACTCCGCGACCTCGCTGTCCTCCGCCGCCAGTTGGTCCACCCCGAGCTGCCAGGCCCGCGCGTCCTCGGGCAGCTCGCCCAGCGGGATGCGCAGCCCGATCAGGTCCTCCAGCCGGTTCAGCAGGGCCAGCGTCGCCTTCGGGTTGGGGGGCTGCGACACGTAGTGCGGAACCGCCGCCCACAGGCTCACCGCGGGCACCCCGGCGTGGGTGCACGCCTCCTGGAGGACGCCGACGATCCCCGTGGGGCCCTCGTACCGCGTCTCCTCCAGGTCCATCGTCCGCGCCAGGTCCGCGTCCGAGGTCACCCCGCTCACCGGCACCGGCCGGGTGTGCGGGGTGTCGCCCAGCAGCGCGCCCAGGATGACGACCATCTCGACGCCCAGCTCGTGGGCGAAGCCGAGGATCTCGTTGCAGAACGAGCGCCAGCGCATCGACGGCTCGATACCCCGCACCAGGACCAGGTCGCGGGGCTTGTCCCCGCCGACGCGCACCACCGAGAGCCGGGTCGTCGGCCAGGTGATCTTCCGCACCCCGCCCTCCAGCCACACCGTGGGCCGGTTGACCTGGAAGTCGTAGTAGTCCTCGGCGTCCAGCGCCGCGAACACCTCGCCCTTCCACTCCCGGTCCAGGTGGCCGACCGCTGTGGAGGCGGCGTCCCCGGCGTCGTTCCAGCCCTCGAACGCGGCCACCATGACCGGGTCGATCAGCTCGGGCACCGACTCGAGCTCGATCACCCGGACCTCCTTCCGACGTCTCCATGCGTACGGAGCAACCTTACGGCGTCGGAGCCCCCTCACCGCAGCCCTCTTGCACGGCCGGGTGAACCCTGCCACCGCCCCTGGATCACCGGCCGGATCCGTGCATCGGCGCCGGGGGGTGCGGGCACGCCGACGGGGGCGGCCCCCGGCGCCACCGGGCCGGGCCGCCCCCGTCCGCGTCCGACGGGGCGTCAGCCCCGGTCGGCCAGCAGCTTCTCGACGCCGTCGCGCACGTCGTCCGTCGCCAGGCCGCGGATCGTCAGCGTCGTCCGGCGGCGCAGCACGTCCTCGGCGGTCTCGGCCCACTCGTGGTCGCGGGCGTAGACGACCTGGGCCCAGATCTCCGGGGCGTCCGGGTGGACGCGCTCGGCCAGCTCCGGGCGCTCGTTGGCCAGGCGGGCGATGTCGAAGGCGAGCGAGCCGTAGTGCGTGGCCAGGTGCCGGGCGGTGTCCGGCGCCATCCGGGGGCCGGGGGTGCCGCCGTCGACCAGCAGCCGGTGGGCGACCGCGTTCGGGTTGGCGATGCCGGGCAGCGGAAGCTTCTTCGGCAGCCGGGACATCGGCTCCATGTCCTCCGCCAGCGGGTGCCCCGGCAGAGCGGCCAGCTTGTTCATCACCGTGCGGCCGATGTGGCGGAACGTCGTCCACTTGCCGCCGGCCACCGACAGCATCCCGCCGCGGCCCTCCGTCACGACCGTCTCGCGCTTGGCCTTGGAGGTGTCGCCGGGCCCGCCCGGCAGCACCCGCAGACCCGCGAAGGAGTACGTGATCAGGTCGCGGGACAACTGCTGGTCCCTGATCGAGAACGCCGCCTCGTCCAGGATCTGCGCGGTGTCCGCCTCGGTCACCGCCACGTCGGCCGGGTCGCCCTCGTACTCCTCGTCGGTCGTGCCGAGGAGCAGCATGTCCTCCCACGGCAGCGCGAAGGTGATCCGGTACTTGTCGATCGGGGTGGCCAGCGCCGCCCGCCACGGGCGGGTGCGCTTGAGGACCAGGTGCGCGCCCTTGGACAGGCGTATGGAGGGGGCCGCGTTCGGGTCCTCCATCGCGCGCAGGCGGTCGACCCAGGGGCCGGTCGCGTTCAGCACGAGCCGGGCGTCGATCCCGAACTCCGTGCCGTCCACGGCGTCCTTCAGGTCGGCGCCCGTCACCCGGCCGCGGGTGAAGCGCAGGCCGGTGACGGCCGCGTGGTTGAGCACGACGGCGCCCGCGTCGACGGCCGCGCGGACCGTCATCAGCGCCATGCGGGCGTCGTTCATCTGGTCGTCGCCGTAGACCGCGACGGCCTTCAGGTTGTCCGTGCGCAGCTCGGGGACGTCGCGCTGCGCCCTGGCCGGGCTGATCACGTGCCCGACGCCGTCGCCGAACGCGGACAGCGCGGAGTAGGCGAAGACGCCCGCGCCGAGCTTGGCCGCGCCGTGCGGGCCGCCCTTGTAGACCGGGAGGTAGAAGGTGAGCGGGTTGGCCAGGTGCGGGGCCACCTCGCGGGAGACCGCGCGGCGCTCGAAGTGGTTCTCCGCGACCAGCTTGACCGCGCCGGTCTGGAGGTAGCGCAGACCGCCGTGGAGCAGCTTGGAGGAGGCGGAGGAGGTGGCGCCGGCGAAGTCGCCGGCGTCCACCAGAGCCACCCGCAGCCCGGACTGCGCGGCGTGCCAGGCGGTGGAGATGCCCAGGATGCCGCCGCCGATGACCAGGAGGTCGTACGTCGCACGGGACAACTGCTCCCGTGTCTCGGCGCGGCTCGGCAGGGAGCCGGAGGCCGGGTGCGTTCCGAGGGCGGGAACGCTCTGCTGGGTGGTCATGGTGATGCTCCTCGTCAGCTTTCTTCGTCCTCGACCCAGCCCATGGTCCGTTCGACGGCCTTGAGCCAGCTCTTGTACTCGCGGGCACGGGTGTCCGCGTCCATGCGGGGTGTCCACTCGGCGGCGCGGCGCCAGTTGGCGCGCAGCGCGTCGGTGTCCGGCCAGAAGCCGACGGCGAGGCCGGCGGCGTAGGCCGCGCCGAGGCAGGTGGTCTCGGCGACCATGGGCCGCACCACGGGTGCGTCCAGGAAGTCGGAGAGCGTCTGCATCAGCAGGTTGTTGGACGTCATGCCGCCGTCGACCTTGAGCGCGGTCAGCTCGACGCCGGAGTCCTTGGTCATGGCGTCGCTGATCTCGCGGGTCTGCCAGGCGGTGGCCTCCAGGACGGCACGGGCGATGTGCGCCTTGGTGACGTAACGGGTCAGGCCGGTGATGACGCCGCGGGCGTCCGGGCGCCAGTAGGGGGCGAACAGGCCGGAGAAGGCGGGCACGAAGTAGGCGCCGCCGTTGTCCTCGACCGAGGAGGCCAGCGTCTCGATCTCGGCGGCCGACTTGATCAGGCCCATCTGGTCGCGCATCCACTGCACCAGCGAGCCGGTGACGGCGATGGAGCCCTCCAGCGCGTACACGGGGGGCTGGTCGCCGATGCGGTAGCCGACGGTGGTGAGCAGGCCGTTGTACGAGTTCACCGGGTTCTCGCCGGTGTTCATCAGCATGAAGGTGCCGGTGCCGTACGTGGACTTGGCCTCGCCCTCGGCGAAGCAGGTCTGGCCGAAGAGGGCCGCCTGCTGGTCGCCGAGCGCCGAGGCGACCGGGACGCCGTCGAGGATGCCGCCCTTGGCGTGGCCGTAGACCTCGGCGGAGGAACGGATCTCGGGGAGGACCGAGGCGGGGATGCCGATGGAGGTGAGGATCTTCTCGTCCCACGCCAGCTTGCGCAGGTTCATCAGGAGGGTGCGCGAGGCGTTGGTGACGTCGGTGACGTGGACGCCGCCGTCGGCGCCGCCGGTCAGGTTCCAGATGACCCAGGAGTCCATGGTGCCGAAGAGGATGTCGCCCCGTTCGGCGCGCTCGCGCAGCCCCTCGACGTTGTCGAGCAGCCAGCGGACCTTGGGGCCGGCGAAGTACGAGGCGAGGGGCAGCCCGGTCTCGCGGCGGAAGCGGTCCTGGCCGACGTTGCGGCCCAGCTCCCTGCAGAGCGCGTCGGTGCGGGTGTCCTGCCAGACGAGGGCGTTGTGGACGGGCTCACCGGTGTGTTTGTCCCACAGCAGGGTGGTCTCGCGCTGGTTGGTGATGCCGATCGCCTTCACGTCGGCGGAGGTGATGCCCGCCTTGACGATGGCTCCGGCGACGACCTCCTGGACGTTCTCCCAGATCTCGGTCGCGTCGTGCTCGACCCAGCCCGGCTTCGGGAAGATCTGCTCGTGCTCCTTCTGGTCGACGGAGACGATCCGGCCGTCCTTGTCGAAGACGATGCAGCGGCTGGAGGTGGTGCCCTGGTCGATGGCGGCGATGAACGGCCCGCTGCCGTGGGTGCCGGTGGTGTGTGCGTCGGTCACGGTGTGCTCCTGGGAAAAGTCTGCGGGGTGGTGGGAAGACGGCACGGAACTACGCGAAGGCCAGGTTGTACAGCCCGCCGGCGAGGACGCCGCCGAACAGGGGGCCCACGACGGGCACCCACGCGTAGCCCCAGTCCGAACCGCCCTTGTTCGGCAACGGCAGCACGGCGTGCACGATGCGGGGGCCCAGGTCGCGGACCGGGTTGATCGCGTAGCCGGTGGGGCCGCCGAGCGAGAGGCCGATGCCGACGACGACCAGGGCGGTGACCAGTGCTCCGAGCGTGCCGAGTCCGTCGCCCCCGGCGTTGAGGCCCTGGGTCAGGATGGCCAGGACCAGCACGACGGTGGCGATGACCTCGGTGACCACGTTCTGCACGGCGTTGCGGATCTCCGGTCCGGTGGAGAAGATCCCGAGCACCGGGCCCGCCGCGGGGGCCGAGGCCCGGTCGACCATGCCCTCGTCGGCGGTGGTGGCCCCGACGATCTCCGGGTCGGTGAGGTGGGCCTGGAACTGCCCGTAGTACACCGCCCAGACCAGCACGGCGCCGATCATCGCGCCGAGCAGTTGGGAGACCAGGTAGAGCGGGACGTTGCCCCACGCGGTGCCGCCCTGGACGGCGAGGCCGAGCGTGACCGCGGGGTTGAGGTGGGCGCCCGATACGCCTCCGGCCAGGTAGGCGGCCGTGAGCACGGCGAACCCCCACCCGAAGGTGATGGCCAGCCAGCCCGCGTCACGGGCCTTCGAGCGCTTCAGCGTGACGGCGGCGCAGACACCGCCGCCGAGCAGGATGAGAACGGCGGTCCCTATGGTCTCGCCGATGAAAATGTCGGAGCTGGACACCCGCGACTCCTTTGTCCTTCGTCCAGGGGGGTCGGACCACCGGGTCCCTCCGGTGGCCCGCGCCCCAGATGGGTATCCACATGGCGTGGGCAGCCCACCTGTAAGGGCTTGACCGGCCCTTGGCACTGTCACACCCTAACGCGTATTGCCGTTAGGCGTTCGACAATGCCGACCGTTGAACGGCAGTGTTTCCCCCGAGTGAAGGAAGCGTCAAGAGTTGTGTGGCGTACGACTCGGGGCGCGACGCGATCGTTACCGCGCGACCGCGAGCGGGCGCACGCCGGCGCGCCGGGCCCGCTCGGGCGCGCGCCGACCGGCGCGAGCGCGCGCCCGCCCCGGTCTCAGAAGCGGCCGGCGCCCAGGTCGCGGGAGACCGCGCGGGCGCAGTCGCGCACGGCGGCGATCAGTTCCGGCCGCAGGGCCCCGCCCGGAGCCACCCGCTCCACCGCGCCCGTCACGGCGACCGCTCCCACCGGCATCCTGCGCCGGTCGTGCACCGGGGCGGCCACGGCGGCGACGCCCTCCCAGGTCTCCTCGGCGTCGGCGGCCCAGCCCCGCGCGCGGATCAGGTCGAGCATCGCCTCGAACTCGTCGGCGGCGGTGACGGTGCGCCCGGTGAAGGCGCGGCGCTCCGCCTCCATGACCTCGCTGTGCGCCACCGGGTCGTAGGCGGACAGCACCTTGCCCAGCGCCGTGGAGTGCAGCGGCTGCATCGCCCCCACCTCCAGCACCTGGCGGCTGTCGTCGGGCCGGAAGACGTGGTGGACGATCAGGACGCCGTGCTGGTGCAGCACCCCCAGGTGGACGCTCTCGCCGCTGGAGCGGGCCAGGTCGTCGGTCCAGACCAGGGCTCGGGCCCGCAGCTCGTGGACGTCCAGATAGCTGTTGCCCAGCCGCAGCAGCTCCGCGCCGAGCTGGTAGCGCCCCGACGTCGCGTCCTGCTCCACGAACCCCTCCAGTTGCAGGGTGCGCAGGATGCCGTGCGCGGTGCCCTTGGCCAGTCCGAGCGAGGAGGCGATGTCGGAGAGCCCGAGCCGGCGCTCGCCGCCCGCCAGCAGGCGCAGCATCGCGGCCGCTCGCTCCAGCGACTGGATGTTCTTGGCCATCGCGCCGTACTCCTCCACCTTGTTCGACAATGCTGAACAGTATCGGTCGATGCCGACCTCTGCCCGACTCCTGGGAAAGTCTCCGCCACTGGGCCACCCGTGCGGCGCCCCCCGCACAGCATGAGTCCGTCCCATGGACGCACTGACGGGCCGGGGGGCCGTCCGGCTAGGCTGACGGGGTGCGCCTTCCCCGAGGACGGCGCAAAGCCGACAGCCGTCGCATCCCTGGGAGATCATCCATGGCCTCGTTGCCGACACCCGCCGCCGACAGCCGGACCCGCGCCGACGAGCTCCGGGAGGCACTGGCCACCCGCGTGGTCGTGGCCGACGGGGCGATGGGCACCATGCTCCAGGCGCAGGACCCCACGCTGGAGGACTTCGAGAACCTCGAAGGCTGCAACGAGATCCTCAACATCACCCGCCCCGACATCGTGCGCTCGGTCCACGAGGAGTACTTCGCGGTCGGCGTGGACTGCGTCGAGACCAACACCTTCGGCGCCAACCACTCCGCGGCGAACGAGTACGAGATCGCCCACCGCATCCACGAGCTGTCCGAGGCGGGCGCCCGCATCGCCCGCGAGGTCGCCGACGAGTTCGCCGCCGCGGACGGCCGCCCCCGCTGGGTCCTCGGCTCGATCGGACCGGGCACCAAGCTGCCCTCCCTCGGCCACATCGCGTACGACGTCCTGCGCGACGGCTACCAGCGGAACGCCGAGGGCCTGCTCGCCGGCGGCGCCGACGCCCTGATCGTGGAGACCACGCAGGACCTGCTGCAGACCAAGTCCAGCCTGATCGGCGCGCGCCGGGCGATGGACGCCCTCGGCGTCGACGTGCCCCTGATCTGCTCCCTCGCCTTCGAGACGACCGGCGTCATGCTGCTCGGCTCGGAGATCGGCGCGGCGCTGACCGCGCTGGAGCCCCTGGGCATCGACCTGATCGGCCTGAACTGCTCGACCGGCCCGGACGAGATGAGCGAGCACCTGCGCTACCTCGCCCGCCACTCCCGTACGCCCCTGATGTGTATGCCCAACGCCGGCCTGCCCGTGCTCACCAAGGACGGGGCGCACTTCCCGCTCGGCCCCCAGGGGCTGGCCGACTCCCAGGAGACGTTCGTCCGGGACTACGGCCTGTCCCTCATCGGCGGCTGCTGCGGCACTACACCGGAGCACCTGCGGGCCGTCGTCGAGCGGGCCCGCGGCCTCGCCCCGGCCCAGCGGGACCCCCGGCCCGAGCCGGGCGCGGCCTCGCTCTACCAGAGCGTCCCGTTCCGCCAGGACACCTCGTACCTCGCGATCGGCGAGCGCACCAACGCCAACGGCTCCAGGAAGTTCCGCGAGGCGATGCTCGAAGCGCGCTGGGACGACTGCGTGGAGATGGCGCGCGAGCAGATCCGCGAGGGCGCGCACATGCTCGACCTCTGCGTGGACTACGTCGGCCGGGACGGCGTCGCGGACATGGCGGAGCTGGCGGGGCGGTTCGCGACCGCCTCGACCCTCCCCGTCGTGCTGGACTCCACCGAGGTGCCGGTGCTGAGGGCCGGGCTGGAGAAGCTCGGCGGCCGGGCCGTCCTCAACTCGGTCAACTACGAGGACGGCGACGGCCCCGACTCCCGCTTCGCGCACGTCAGCGCCCTCGCGGCCGAGCACGGGGCGGCCCTGATCGCCCTGACCATCGACGAGGAGGGCCAGGCCCGCACCGTCGAGCACAAGGTCGCCGTCGCCGAGCGGCTGATCGCGGACCTCACCGGCGACTGGGGCATCCAGGAGTCGGACATCCTCATCGACTGCCTGACCTTCACCATCTGCACCGGCCAGGAGGAGTCGCGCAAGGACGGCATCGCCACCATCGAGGCGATCCGCGAGCTGAAGAAGCGCCACCCCGACGTCCAGACGACGCTGGGCCTGTCCAACATCTCCTTCGGGCTGAACCCGGCCGCCCGCGTGGTCCTGAACTCCGTCTTCCTCGACGAGTGCGTCAAGGCCGGCCTGGACTCCGCGATCGTGCACGCCTCCAAGATCCTGCCCATCGCCCGGCTGGAGGAGGAGCAGGTCAAGGTCGCCCTGGACCTGATCCACGACCGCCGCTCCGAGGGGTACGACCCGCTCCAGCGGCTCATGGAGCTGTTCGAGGGCGTCTCCACCAAGTCCATGAAGGCGGGCAAGGCCGAGGAGCTCCTCGCCCTCCCGCTCGACGAGCGGCTCCAGCGGCGCATCATCGACGGCGAGAAGAACGGCCTGGAGGCCGACCTCGACGAGGCCCTCCAGGACACCCCGGCCCTCGACATCGTGAACAACACGCTGCTCCAGGGCATGAAGGTCGTCGGCGAGCTGTTCGGCTCCGGCCAGATGCAACTGCCCTTCGTGCTGCAGTCCGCGGAGGTCATGAAGACCGCGGTGGCCCACCTGGAGCCGCACATGGAGAAGACCGACGACGAGGGCAAGGGCACCATCGTCCTGGCCACCGTCCGCGGCGACGTCCACGACATCGGCAAGAACCTCGTCGACATCATCCTGACCAACAACGGGTACACCGTCGTCAACCTCGGGATCAAGCAGCCCGTCTCCGCGATCCTGGAAGCCGCCGAGGAGCACCGCGCCGACGTCATCGGCATGTCCGGCCTGCTGGTGAAGTCCACGGTGATCATGAAGGAGAACCTCCAGGAGCTCAACCAGCGCAAGATGGCCGCCGACTACCCGGTCATCCTGGGCGGCGCCGCCCTCACCCGCGCCTACGTCGAGCAGGACCTGCACGAGATCTACGAGGGCGAGGTCCGCTACGCCCGCGACGCGTTCGAGGGGCTGCGCCTGATGGACGCGCTGATCGGCGTCAAGCGCGGCGTGCCGGGCGCGGCGCTGCCGGAGCTGAAGCAGCGCAGGGTCGCCAGGAAGGACGCCGCCGTCCTGGAGGTCGAGGAGCCCGAGGGCTCGGTGCGCTCGGACGTCTCCACCACCGTGCCGGTCCCCGAGCCGCCGTTCTGGGGCACGCGGGTCGTCAAGGGCATCCCGCTCAAGGAGTACGCCTCCTGGCTGGACGAGGGCGCGCTGTTCAAGGGCCAGTGGGGGCTCAAGCAGGCGCGCACGGGCGACGGCCCGACCTACGAGGAGCTGGTGGAGAGCGAGGGCCGCCCGCGCCTGCGCGGCTGGCTCGACCACCTGCAGTCCAACAACCTCCTGGAGGCGGCCGTCGTCCACGGGTACTTCCCGTGCCACTCCAAGGGCGACGACCTGATCCTCCTCAACGACGACGGCTCCGAGCGCACCCGCTTCACCTTCCCGCGCCAGCGCCGCGGCCGCCGGCTCTGCCTCGCGGACTTCTTCCGCCCCGAGGAGTCCGGCGAGACGGACGTCGTCGGCCTCCAGGTCGTCACCGTCGGTTCGAGGATCGGCGAGGCCACCGCCGAGCTGTTCGCCGCCGACTCCTACCGCGACTACCTGGAACTCCACGGCCTGTCCGTGCAGCTCGCCGAGGCCCTCGCCGAGTACTGGCACGCCCGCGTCCGCGCCGAGCTCGGCTTCGCGGGGGACGACCCCGCGGACGTCGAGGACATGTTCGCGCTGAAGTACCGGGGCGCGCGGTTCTCGCTCGGCTACGGAGCGTGCCCCGACCTGGAGGACCGGGCGAAGATCGCGGACCTGCTGCGGCCGGAGCGGATCGGCGTCCAGCTCTCCGAGGAGTTCCAGCTCCACCCGGAGCAGTCCACCGACGCCATCGTCCTCCACCACCCCGAGGCGAAGTACTTCAACGCCCGTTAGGCCGCTCTTCGCCCCCCGGTCCCGCGCTCTTCGCGCACCTTGGCCGGACACGTCGTACACTGGTCGGTCCAGTGCAGGCCGGTCGCCCTCCCCTCCGGGAGCGGCGGCCGGCCTTCTCGTCCCCCACGGAAGGTGTGCCGGATGACCAGTACGGTTCCCGCGTCCTCGACCCGCACGGCCGAAGGCGCCGTCCTGCAGGCGGTCCTTCTCGACATGGACGGGACCCTGGTCGATACCGAGGGCTTCTGGTGGGAGGTCGAGAAGGAGGTCTTCGCCGGCCTCGGGCACCGGCTGCAGGAGTCCTGGCGCGACGTGGTCGTCGGCGGCCCGATGAGCCGCAGCGCGGGCTACCTCATCGACGTCACCGGCGCGGACATCCGGCTGGAGGAGCTGACCGTCCTGCTCAACGACGGCTTCGAGAAGCGCATCGAGCGCGGCGTGCCGCTGATGCCGGGCGCCGGGCGGCTGCTGTCCGAACTGGCCGCGCACGAGGTGCCCACCGCCCTCGTCTCGGCCTCCCACCGCCGCATCATCGACAAGGTGCTGGAGTCCGTGGGCCGCGACCACTTCGCGCTCACGGTCGCCGGGGACGAGGTCGCCCGGACCAAGCCGCACCCCGAGCCCTACCTCACCGCCGCCGCCGGGTTCGGCGCCGACCCCTGGCGCTGCGCCGTCATCGAGGACACCGCCACCGGCGTGGCCGCCGCCGAGGCCGCCGGATGCCGCGTCGTCGCCGTGCCCTCGGTCGCGCCGATCGCTCCCGCGCCCGGACGGGTCGTCGTCGGCTCGCTGGAGGAGGTCGACCTCGCCTTCCTGCGGAAGCTCGTCACGGCGGTGGACTGACCCGGTCGCCCGCCGGGCCGCGGGCCCGCCCGGTGAATTGTGAACGAACGGCGGATCTCCTCCCGTGAACGTGTGCGTTCCGCCGGTATCCCGTGAATGTGGATCATCGCCGGACGCATAAGTGAAGAGGGTCGGCGGGTGAAGTTCCTCACCCGTCGCGGTGCGGTCGACCGCCGGGATCGCATCACTTGCCCGAAATAATGATCATATGTCTCCGCCGCCGGGCGCCGGAGCGGCGTGCGCCGTGACGCGGCCGGTCGGAGGCGACGCCGACGGCTACTACCTTGGATTCCTCACCAGCCCGGATGAGGGAGAACGTCCAGATGAACCGCAAGACCCTGGTGCTGCCGGCCGTCATCGGCCTGCTCGCCCCCGTGCTCGCCGCGTGCGGCGGCGCGGACGACAACGCCGGTGGCTCGGGCGCCATCGTCGTCGGCACCACGGATCAGCTCGTGGCCTCCAAGGGGGACCCCGCCCCGCTCGACCCGGCCACCGGCTACGAGGCGGGCGTCTGGAACGTCCTGCGCCAGACGGTGCAGACCCTCACCACCGTGCCCAACGGCGGCGGCAAGCCGGTGCCCGAGGCCGCCCGCGACTGCGCCTTCACGGACACCGAGAACGAGAGCTACCGCTGCACCCTGCGCGCGGGCCTCACCTTCGCCGACGGGACGCCCGTCACCGCCGAGGACGTGAAGTACTCCATCCAGCGGGTCATCGACATCGGCGCCGACAGCGGCCCGGTCGGCCTGCTCGCCAACATCGACGCGATCGAGACCAAGGGCGAGAACCAGGTGGTCTTCCACCTGAAGACCCCCGACGCCACCTTCCCGTACAAGCTCGCCACGCCCGCCGCCGGCATCGTCCCCAGGGCGCAGTACCCGGCGAAGGCCCCCCGCGACGGCTTCCAGGTCGACGGCTCCGGGCCGTACACCATGGAGCCCTCCGTCGAGGACGGCCGGGTCACCAAGATCACCTTCAACCGGAACCCCGCGTACAAGGGCGAGTTGAAGGTGCTCAACGACAAGGTCGAGATGGACCTCTTCCCCGACGCCGAGGCCATGGGCAAGGCGCTGGAGGAGAAGCGGATCGACATGATGACCCGCGCGATGTCGCCCGAGCAGGCCCGCGACATGCTGGAGAACCCTCGGGACGGCGTCGAGCTGACCGAGCTGCCCGGCCTGGCCATCAGCTACCTCGGCTTCAACACCAAGAACCCCGTGGTCAACAAGGCCGTCCGGCAGGCCGTGGCCCAGGTCATCGACCGGGGCGAGATCGCGGGCAAGGTGTACGGCGCCACCGCCGAGCCGCTCTACTCGCTGATCCCCTCCAGCATCCCCGGACACACCAACGCCTTCTTCAACAAGTACGGCGAGCCCAGCACCGCCAAGGCCGCCGCGACGCTGCGCAAGGCCGGGATCAAGACCCCGGTGGAGTTCACCCTGCACTACACCAAGGACCACTACGGCTCCGCCACCGCCCAGGAGTTCAAGGCGATCCAGCAGCAGTTGAACCGCTCGGGCCTCTTCGACGTCTCCGTCGAGGGCAAGGAGTGGTCGACCTACCGGGCGGAGCAGAAGCGCGGCGACTACGCGGCGTACGGCATGGGCTGGTTCCCCGACTTCCCGGACCCCGACAACTACACCGCGCCGTTCCTGGACAAGGACAACTTCCTCAACTCGCCCTACCGCTCCGCCGAGGCGCAGGACACCCTCATCCCGCAGTCCCGCCGCGAGACCGACCGCACCTCGGCCGCCGCGACCTACGAGAAGCTCCAGGACATCGTCGCCGACGACGTGCCCGTGCTCCCCATCTGGCAGGGCAAGCAGTACGTGGCCTCCCGCCAGGGGGTCGCCGGGGTCGAACGGTCCGTCAGCGCCACCTCCGAGCTCCAGCTCTGGGAGCTGAACCGGCCCCGCGCCTGACGCCGCACCGGCGGGAGCCGCCGGGTCCGCTCTCCCGCGGCGCGCGAGACGGGACCGCGACCCGCACTCCGGCGTGGCGGGCCACGGCGCCGCCCTCCCGCGCCGCGCGGGCGGACCCGGCGGCTCCCGCCGTGTGACGGGGCGCCGGACCGCTACTGCGCGCCGGGGCGCACCAGCCCGCTCTCGTACGCGTACACCGCGGCCTGCACCCGGTCGCGCAGGCTCAGCTTCGTCAGCACGTGGCCCACGTGCGTCTTGACCGTCGTCTCGCTGACGAACAGGTCCGCGGCGATCTCCGCGTTGGACAGCCCCCGCGCCACCAGCTTCAACACCTCGACCTCGCGGTCCGTCAGCGTGTGCAGCGCGTCCGGCACCTGCTCCTCGCCGGAGGGCAGGTGGTCGGCGTACTTGTCCAGCAGCCGGCGCGTGATGCTCGGCGCGAGCATCGCCTCGCCCGCCGCCACCACCCGGATGGCCTGCACCAGCTCGGCCGCCGGGGCGTCCTTCAGCAGGAAGCCGCTCGCCCCCGCCCGCAGCGCCTCGACGACGTACTCGTCGAGGTCGAAGGTGGTCAGCACCAGGACCTTCGCCGGGCCGTCCTTTCCGGGACCGGTGATCTGGCGGGTCGCCTCCACCCCGTCCATCCGCGGCATCCGGATGTCCATCAGGACCACGTCGGGCTGCAGCGCCCGCACCTGGTCGATGGCCTGCAGACCGTCACCGGCCTCACCGACCACCGCCAGATCGCCCTCGGCCTCCAGGATCATCCGGAAGCCGGTGCGCAGCAGGGGCTGGTCGTCGACCAGAAGGACGCGGATCGCCACAGGAACTCCTCAAAAGGCCCCGGGGGCCCAGGCTAGACGCGGACCGGCCCCATTCTGCCCTGCGCCTCCTCGTCCGACCGCGCCGGGCGTACCGCCAGGGGGTAGACCGGGGGAGTCCCGCCGAACTCCGGGCAGAGCGCCCGGTGGTCGCACCAGCCGCACAGCTTCGTCGGCCGCGGCCGCCAGTCGCCGGTCTCCGTCGCCAGCTCGATCGCCTCCCACAGCGCCAGCAGCTTGCGCTCCACCCGCTCCAGGTCCGCCACCACCGGGTCGTACGTCAACACGTCGCCGCTGCCCAGGTAGACGAGCTGGAGGCGGCGCGGCACGACGCCCTTCAGCCGCCAGACCACCAGCGCGTAGAACGTCATCTGGAACAGCGGCCCCTCCGCGTACTCCGGCCGCGGCGCCTTCCCCGTCTTGTAGTCGACGATGCGCACCTCGCCCGTCGGCGCGACGTCGACCCGGTCGATCACCCCGCGCAGCCGCAGCCCCGACTCCAGCTCGGTCTCGACGAACAGCTCGCGCTCGGCCGGCTCCAGCCGCGTCGGGTCCTCCAGCGAGAACCACCGCTCCACCAGCCGCTCGGCCTCGCCCAGCCAGCGCGTCAGCCGCTCGCCCTCGGCGTCCTGCGCGAACAGGTCGCCCAGCTCCGGCCTCGACTCCAGCAGCCGCTCCCACTGGCCGGGCACCAGCGCCCGCGCCCGCGGCGCCGTGCGGTCCGCGGCCGGGGCGTCGAACAACCGCTCCAGCACGGCGTGGACCAGCGTGCCGCGGGTGGCCGCCTCGCTGGGCTTCTCGGGCAGCTTGTCGATCACCCGGAAGCGGTAGAGCAGGGGACACTGCATGAAATCGCTCGCCCGCGACGGCGACAGGGACGTGGGCGGCTGAGGCTGCCGCGGAACGGAGGTCATGTCTCAAGACCCTACGGCCCCCCACCGACAGCGTGCGGCATACCATCGACGGCACACCCCCGCACACCGCGGGGCGGTGACGCGGACCACGCACCGAACCGAAGGGACCACGTGGACGAGAGCGGCGACAGCGGGCGGCCGCAGCCCGGCGCGGGGGGCGAGGACCCCGGCGGCGCCCCCGGGAACGGCAAGCCCCGACGCCCCGCGGAGCCCGGCGGCGGCCTGCTCATGGGCCGCCCCTTCGGCGTGCCCGTCTACGTGGCCCCGAGCTGGTTCGTCGTCGCCGCGCTGATCACCTGGGTCTTCGGCGGCCAGCTCGACCGGGTGCTGCCCGACCTCGGCGGCGCCCGCTACCTGGTGGCCCTGTTCTTCGCCATCGCCTTCTACGCCTCCGTGCTCGTCCACGAGCTGGCCCACACGGTCGCGGCACTGCGCTACAAGCTCCCCGTCCGCCGCATCCAGCTCCAGTTCTTCGGCGGCGTCTCGGAGATCGAGAAGGAGACCGAAACCCCCGGCCGCGAGTTCGTCCTCGCCTTCGTCGGACCGCTCCTGTCCCTGGTCCTCGGCGGCGTCTTCCACCTCGCCATGCGGTTCGTCGAGCCCGCCACCGTCCCCGGCGTCCTGCTCGCCGGCCTGATGATCTCCAACCTCATCGTGGCCGCCTTCAACCTCCTGCCCGGCCTCCCCCTCGACGGCGGCCGGATGCTCCGCGCCGTCATCTGGAAGATCACCGGCAAGCCCATGAGCGGCACCGTCGCCGCCGTCTGGGTCGGCCGCGGCCTCGCCGTCGCGGTCCTCGTCGGCCTGCCGCTGCTCACCCACACCGGGGCCCTCGGCAACGCCACCGAGGACGTCGGCGGCGTGGAGACCGTCACCGACGCCCTGCTCGCCGCGATCCTCGCCGGCATCATCTGGACCGGCGCCGGGAACGCCCTGCGCATGGCCCGGCTCCGCGAGCACCTGCCCGACCTGCGGGCCCGCACCCTCACCCGGCGCGCCGTCCCCGTCGAGTCCGCCACCCCGCTCTCCGAGGCGCTGCGCCGGGCCAACGAGGCGGGCGCCCGCGCCCTGGTCGTCGTCGACGGGCAGGGCGACCCCAAGGGCGTCGTCCGCGAGGCGGCCATCGCCGGCGTCCCCGAGCACCGCCGCCCCTGGGTCGCGGTGGGCGGCCTCGCCCAGGACCTCACCGAGGGCATGAGGATCCCCGCCGAACTGGCCGGCGAAGCCCTGCTGGACCGCCTCAAGGCCACCCCCGCCACGGAGTACCTGGTCATCGAGGAGAGCGGCCGGATCTACGGGGTCCTCTCCACCGCCGACGTCGAGCGCGCCTTCGTCGCGGCCATGGCCCGGCCCGGCGCCTGACCCCGCGCGCCCCCGCCGCTCCGGGGCGGTCGGCGGCCCCTGAATCACCGGTACGCTGGTCACATGTCTGAACCGACCGGTGCCGCCCGCCGACGCGGGCCCTTCAAGGTCGGGGACCAGGTCCAGCTCACCGACCCCAAGGGACGCCACTACACCTTCACGCTCGAAGCCGGGAAGAACTTCCACACCCACAAGGGTTCCTTCCCGCACGACGAGCTGATCGGTGCTCCCGAGGGCAGTGTTGTCCGAACCACGGGAAACGTCGCCTACCTCGCGCTGCGCCCCCTGCTCCCCGACTACGTCCTGTCCATGCCCCGCGGCGCCGCCGTGGTCTACCCCAAGGACGCGGGGCAGATCCTCGCCTTCGCCGACATCTTCCCCGGCGCCCGCGTCGTGGAGGCCGGGGTCGGCTCCGGCGCGCTCAGCACCTTCCTGCTGCGCGCCATCGGCGAGCAGGGCATGTTGCACTCCTACGAGCGCCGCGAGGACTTCGCCGAGATCGCCCAGCAGAACGTCGAGCGCTACTTCGGCTCGCCGCACCCCGCCTGGCAGCTCACCGTCGGAGACCTGCAGGACAACCTCTGCGACACCGACGTCGACCGCGTCGTGCTGGACATGCTCGCCCCCTGGGAGTGCCTGGAGGCCGTCTCCAAGGCCCTGGTGCCCGGCGGCATCCTCTGCGCCTACGTGGCCACCACCACCCAGCTCTCGCGCACCGTCGAGTCCATCCGCGAGATCGGCTGCTTCGCCGAGCCGCAGCCCTGGGAGTCGATGATCCGCAACTGGCACGTGGAGGGCCTCGCCGTCCGCCCCGACCACCGGATGATCGGCCACACCGGCTTCCTGGTCACCGCCCGCCGCCTCGCGGACGGCGTCGAGCCCCCGGTGCGCCGCCGCCGCCCGTCCAAGGGCGCCTACGGCGACGACTACGACGGCCCCGGCAGCCGCAGCGGTTCGGCCTCCCGGGACTGACCCGCACCACGCCCACGCGCCGCCGCGCGGTTCCCCGACCGACCGGGTCGAACCGCGCGGCGGCGTCTCTCCGTCGACCTCCGGGGACCCGCCCCGCCGTTCCCGCGGCGTGTGAGATGTGGCACGATGCTGGCCACCCCTCGGGGTGTCAGGCGCCCCCAGGACCACAGGAGACGTACCGCGTGCAGACCCCCGCGCCCCCGGACCTCGCGCACACCGCCGCCAAGCCGATCCACTGGCTCGCCACGGCCGCCGCGACGGCCGGCGTCGTCGCGCTGGCCGGGCTGCTCCAGCCCCGTGCGGCCACCGCCACCGCCACGGCCCCCGAGCAGCGGACCGGGGCCCGGCACGCGGCGCCCGCCACCGCCCCCGATCCGGCCGCGGCCGACTTCCCGCTGGAGTGCGGAGGCGTCGGGACGACGGTGGCCGCGCAGGCGCCGGGCGACCTCGACGGCGACGGACGGCCGGAAACGGTCGCCGTGGTCCACTGCGCCGCCGGGTCCGGCACCCCGCCCGCGGGCGTCTACGTCCTGACGCCGGGGAGCGGCTCCGAGCCCCGCGTCGTGGCGACCCTGCTGCAGCCCGCCGACCGCAAGACGGTCGGGGACCTCGCCGTGCGCGACGGCGCGGTCTCGGCCACCCTGTTCGGCTACTCCTCGGCCGAGGTGCCCCGCTGCTGCCCCGACCAGGAGGAGCGGGCCTCCTGGCGCTGGAAGGGCCGGGCCTTCGTCCGCACCTCCGAGGAGCCCGCGCGCGGCGTGTGAGCGGCGGCCCTACGCCGCGTCCGGCCCGTACACCTCGACGCCGTCCCTGACGCGCCGTACGTGGATGCAGTCGCCGGGGCACTCCTTGGCCGAGTCCACGACGTCCTGGAGGAGCGGCAGCGGCACCGGCGTCGTGGCGCCCTGCTCCTGCAGCAGCTCGTCGTCGCCGCTCTTCACGTACGCCAGGCCGTCGATGTCCAGCTCGAAGACGTCGGGGGCGTACTGCACGCAGATGCCGTCGCCCGTACAGAGGTCCTGGTCGATCCAGACCTCCAGGTCCTGGGTGCCGCTGCCGTCCGGCGAGTCCTGTTGCGCGGTCATGTGTCCTGCCGTTCCCTGCGTATCCGAACCCATTGGAGCCAGCCCTGACGGGTGTTGAACACGTCGACGATACAACCGGCGGCTTTCCGGTGCCGAAGGGTGGGTATTCCCTTGGCGTGAGGGAGAGCGCAAGGGTGAAGATCGGACACACCTCGGAGTCTTTGTGATCTAGGGGTTTCAATCACCACCCACCCAGGTAGGGTCAGGAAGCGTCCAGCTCCCCATGGAGGAGGTGAGGACCGTGGCAGCCCACGACGACGACATCAACCGCGGCATCCGGCCCGCGCAGGGGTCAGAAGACCCAGCCGGCCAGGTTGCCTTTCTCCAGCAGGAAATCGCCGTCCTGCGACGCAAGCTCGCCGACTCTCCGCGGCATACGAGGATTCTCGAAGAGCGGATCGTCGAGTTGCAGACCAACCTGGCGGGCGTGTCCGCGCAGAACGAGCGGCTCGCCAACACGCTCCGCGAGGCGCGCGACCAGATCGTGGCCCTCAAGGAGGAGGTCGACCGGCTCGCGCAGCCGCCGGCCGGCTTCGGCGTCTTCCTCCAGGCCAACGAGGACGGCACCTGCGACATCTTCACCGGGGGCCGCAAGCTCCGGGTGAACGTCAGCCCCAGCGTCGAGTTGGAGGACCTGCGGCGCGGCCAGGAGGTCATGCTCAACGAAGCGCTCAACGTGGTCGAGGCCATGGAGTTCGAGCGCGCCGGCGACATCGTCACGCTCAAGGAGATCCTCGAGGACGGCGAGCGGGCGCTGGTGGTCGGGCACACCGACGAGGAGAGAGTGGTGCGGCTCGCCGAGCCGCTGCTGAACCTCACCATCCGCTCCGGCGACGCCCTCCTCCTGGACTCCCGTTCCGGATACGTCTACGAGGTGGTCCCCAAGAGCGAGGTCGAGGAGCTCGTCCTCGAAGAGGTCCCGGACATCGACTACGACAAGATCGGCGGCCTGGGCGACCAGATCGAGCTGATCCGCGACGCGGTCGAGCTGCCGTACCTCCACCCCGACCTCTTCAAGGAGCACGAACTGCGGCCGCCGAAGGGCATCCTGCTCTACGGCCCGCCCGGCTGCGGCAAGACGCTCATCGCCAAGGCCGTCGCCAACTCGCTCGCCAAGAAGGTCGCCGAGGTCACCGGGCAGCCCGCGGGGAAGAGCTACTTCCTCAATATCAAGGGCCCCGAGCTGCTCAACAAGTACGTCGGCGAGACCGAGCGGCACATCCGCCTGGTCTTCCAGCGCGCTCGCGAGAAGGCGAGCGAGGGCACCCCCGTCATCGTCTTCTTCGACGAGATGGAGTCCCTCTTCCGCACCCGCGGCAGCGGCGTCAGCTCGGACGTGGAGAACACCATCGTCCCGCAGCTCCTCGCCGAGATCGACGGGGTGGAGGGCCTGGAGAACGTCATCGTCATCGGCGCCTCCAACCGCGAGGACATGATCGACCCCGCCATCCTGCGCCCCGGCCGCCTCGATGTGAAGATCAAGATCGAGCGCCCGGACGCCGAGGCGGCGAAGGACATCTTCGCGAAGTACCTCACGCCCTCGCTCCCGCTGCACGCGGACGACCTGTCCGAGCACGCCGGGTCCCGAGCCGCGGCAGCCCACGCGATGATCCAGTCCGTCGTGGAGCGCATGTACACCGAATCCGAGGAGAACCGCTTCCTCGAGGTGACCTACGCCAACGGCGACAAGGAAGTCCTGTACTTCAAGGACTTCAACTCCGGCGCGATGATTCAGAACATCGTCGACCGGGCGAAGAAGATGGCCATCAAGGCATTCCTCGAACACGGGCAGAAGGGTCTGCGCGTCTCCCACCTCCTGCAGGCCTGCGTGGACGAGTTCAAGGAGAACGAGGACCTGCCCAACACCACCAATCCGGACGACTGGGCCAGGATTTCCGGCAAGAAGGGCGAGCGGATCGTCTTCATCCGCACACTCGTCACCGGAAAGCAGGGCGCGGACTCCGGACGGTCCATCGACACGGTGGCCAATACCGGCCAGTACCTGTAAAGCGCGGTCCGGCTGCGGATGCCCCTCCGGGGGCTCCGCAGCCGGTCGCATTCCCCGATCCGGCCACGCCGGAACAATGTCGTCATTGATCTCCCCACCGGCGCGGAGGCGCTCTAGGCTCTGCGGTACCGCTGAGTCGCGCGGTGTGCGGTGCCGGACGCCGCACACGCACCGGACACAGCAGCGGTACTTGAGCGTCGCTCCCGGACGGGACCGGCGCCGGGCAAGGAGGGCCGCATGACCGTACGGCGAGTGATGGGCATCGAGACGGAGTACGGGATCTCCGTCCCCGGTCACCCCAACGCCAATGCCATGCTCACCTCGTCCCAGATCGTCAACGCCTACGCGGCGGCGATGCACCGGGCGCGACGCGCCCGCTGGGACTTCGAGGAGGAGAACCCGCTGCGCGACGCGCGAGGCTTCGACCTCTCCCGCGAGACCGCGGACTCCAGCCAGCTCACCGACGAGGACATCGGCCTGGCCAACGTCATCCTCACCAACGGCGCCCGGCTCTACGTCGACCACGCCCACCCCGAGTACAGCTCGCCGGAGATCACCAACCCGCGCGACGCGGTGCTCTGGGACAAGGCCGGCGAGCGGATCATGGCGGAGGCCGCCGAGCGGGCGGCCGCCATCCCCGGCGCACAGCCGATCCACCTCTACAAGAACAACACCGACAACAAGGGCGCCTCCTACGGCACGCACGAGAACTACCTCATGCGGCGGGAGACGCCGTTCTCGGACATCGTGCGCCATCTGACGCCGTTCTTCGTCTCGCGCCAGGTCGTCACGGGCGCGGGCCGGGTGGGCATCGGCCAGGACGGCGACGCGCACGGCTTCCAGATCAGCCAGCGCGCGGACTACTTCGAGGTCGAGGTCGGCCTGGAGACCACGCTCAAGCGCCCGATCATCAACACCCGCGACGAGCCGCACTCCGACGCCGAGAAGTACCGCAGACTCCACGTGATCATCGGCGACGCCAACCTCTCGGAGATCTCCACCTACCTCAAGCTCGGCACCACGTCCCTGGTGCTGTCCATGATCGAGGACGACTTCATCAACGTCGACCTCGCCGTCGACCAGCCCGTGCGCACCCTGCACCAGGTCTCCCACGACCCGGACCTGGCGCAGTTGATCACGCTGCGCAGCGGCCGGACGCTCACCGCGGTCCAGTTGCAGATGGAGTACTTCGAGCTGGCCCGCAAGTACGTCGACGAGCGGTACGGCTCCGACGCCGACGAGCAGACCGAGGACGTCCTGGCCCGCTGGGAGGACACACTCAACCGGCTGGAGACCGATCCGATGAGCCTGGCGGGCGAGCTGGACTGGATCGCGAAGCGGGAGCTGATGGAGGGCTACCGGCGCCGCGACTCCCTGGACTGGGACGCCCCCCGGCTGCACCTGGTGGACCTCCAGTACGCGGACGTGCGCCCCGACAAGGGCCTGTACAACCGGCTGGCGGCCCGCGGCCGGATGAAGCGGCTGCTGGACGAGGACGAGGTCACCCGAGCCCGCACCAAGCCTCCGGAGGACACCAGGGCCTACTTCCGGGGGCGCTGCCTGGAGCAGTACGCCGACGACGTGGCGGCGGCCTCCTGGGACTCGGTCATCTTCGACCTGCCGGACCGCGACTCGCTGCAGCGCGTGCCCACGCTGGAGCCGCTGCGCGGGACCCGCGAGCACGTCGAGGGCCTGCTGGACCGCTGCCGGACGGCGCAGGAGCTGGTCCGGGCCCTGTCGGGCGGCTGAAAGGCGGCCCGGCTGGGAATCAATCACCTGGGGTCCGCACGTTGGGACAAGTGCCGGGCCGATGTCGGACCCCGTGGGTAGGGTCTGATCAAGAGCTTCGATTGCTTCGAACCGAGCGGGGTGAGCTACATGGCGACCAAGGACACCGGCGGCGGACAGCAGAAGGCGACGCGTTCCACCGAGGAGGTCGAGGAGCAGGCGCAGGAGGCGCAGGGATCCGAGGACCTCAAGGAGCGCCAGGAGAAGCTGAGCGACGACGTCGACTCGGTGCTGGACGAGATCGACGACGTCCTGGAGGAGAACGCCGAGGACTTCGTCCGCTCCTTCGTCCAGAAGGGCGGGCAGTAGGCCGCGCACAGGGTCCCTCGGTAGGGCCGCGCACAGCCCGTGCCGGGCACGGGAGGCGGGGGGGGGGGGGGGGGGCGTGGGGGGGGGGGGGCCCCCCCCCCCCCCCCGGGGGCAAAATACCGGGCAGCACGAAACACACCCCCCCCACCAAGGGGGGAGCCCCCAGAGACGGGGAGGGGGGGTG
>NZ_JBVJCD010000033.1:0-39754 GCF_055588985.1 Streptomyces sp. NPDC041970 | reverse complement strand
AAGGGTGCGCTTTGCGACACCGTCCTTTTCTTCCGCGCTGCATTCGCCCCCGGGGGGGGGGGGGGGGGGGGTCCCTCCCCCCCCCCCCCCCCCCCCCCCCCCCCCCCCCCCCCCGCCGGTCGGGGCCCGGACCGCGGGACCGCCGCAGATACCCCCGCCGAACAGGTGGATCACTCCGCGGAGGCGGGTAGGGTCCGTGGCGTAACGTGTCTCGACCGTGAATCGGCCATCGGCAAGTCGGGGGATGAACCTGTCTCTCTCGCGCAGGGCCATCGCATACCTGGAGGGAAACGCGTGGAAGCCAACACTCGGAGCACCGGGCGTCTACCCGCTGCCTTCCTGACGCCGGGATCGTCCTCGTTCATGGACTTCCTGTCCGACCACTCGCCCGCGATGCTGCCGGGCGCCCGCAGCCTGCCGCCGCTCAAGGGGGCCATCGAGGCGCCGCACGGGACGACCATCGTCGCGGCGTCCTTCCCCGGCGGCGTCGTGCTGGCCGGCGACCGGCGCGCCACCATGGGCAACATGATCGCGCAACGCGACATCGAGAAGGTCTTCCCGGCCGACGAGTACTCGGCGGTGGGCATCGCCGGCACCGCCGGACTGGCCGTCGAGATGGTCAAGCTCTTCCAGTTGGAGCTGGAGCACTTCGAGAAGGTCGAGGGCGCGCAGCTCTCCCTGGAGGGCAAGGCCAACCGGCTCTCCACCATGATCCGCGGCAATCTCGCGATGGCCATGCAGGGGCTCGCCGTGGTCCCCCTCTTCGCGGGCTACGACGTCGACCGCGAGCGGGGCCGCATCTTCTCCTACGACGTCACCGGCGGCCGCTCCGAGGAGAACGGTTACGCCGCCACCGGCTCCGGGTCCATCTTCGCCCGCGGCTCGATGAAGAAGCTCTACCGCGAGGACCTGACGCAGGAGCAGGCCCTCACCCTGGTCGTCCAGGCACTGTACGACGCGGCGGACGACGACTCGGCGACCGGCGGCCCGGACGTGGCGCGCCGCATCTACCCGATCGTCACCGTCATCACCGACGAGGGCTTCCGGAGGCTGACCGACCAGGAGTCCGCCGAGGTCGCGCGCTCGGTCCTGGAGCGCCGCCTGGAGCAGCCCGACGGCCCGCGCGCCGCGCTGCTCTGACCCGGACTCCGAGCCCCCAGACGCATTCGCCACTGACAGAAAGGGACGGATAGCCGGTGTCGACGCCGTTCTATGTCTCACCCCAGCAGGCCATGGCCGACCGGGCGGAGTACGCCCGCAAGGGCATCGCCCGCGGTCGCAGCCTCGTCGTGCTGCAGTACGCCGACGGCATTGTGTTCGTCGGCGAGAACCCGTCCCGTGCGCTGCACAAGTTCAGCGAGATCTACGACCGGATCGGCTTCGCGGCCGCCGGCAAGTACAACGAGTACGAGAACCTCCGCATCGGCGGCGTGCGCTACGCCGACCTGCGCGGCTACACCTACGACCGCGCCGACGTGACGGCCCGCGGGCTCGCCAACGTCTACGCCCAGACGCTCGGCACCATCTTCTCCAGCTCCGCCGAGAAGCCCTACGAGGTGGAGCTGGTGGTCGCCGAGGTCGGCGCCGCCGCGGACGGCGACCAGATCTACCGGCTGCCGCACGACGGCTCGATCGTCGACGAGCACGGCTCGGTCGCGGTCGGCGGCAACGCCGAGCAGATCAGCAGCTTCCTCGACCAGCGCCACCGCGACGGCATGACCCTCGCCGAGGCGCTCAAGCTGGCCGTCCAGGCGCTCTCGCGGGAGCCGGGGGGCGGCGAGCGGGACATCCCGGCCGACCGCCTGGAGGTCGCGGTCCTGGACCGGACACGGCCCCAGCAGCGCAAGTTCAAGCGGATCGTCGGACGCCAACTGGCCCGACTGCTGGAGACGGAAGCGGCCGGCAGCACGCCGACGGACGCCCCCTCCGACACCGAGGAGACCGACACGGCCGACGGCGCCCCCGGCACCGCGCCGGAGTCCCCGCAGGAGTAGGCCGCAGCGCCACCGGCGCCCCCGGACCGCCGTCCGGGGGCGCCGTCATGTCCCGAGCGGCGGCGCGGTGGAGCCGCGTACGACGAGGCGGACGGCGAGGCCGCCGGTCTCGGCCGGGCGGCCCTCCAACACGGCGAGCAGTGCTTCCATACCGCGTTCGCCCACCTGCTCGGCGGGCAGCCGCACCGTGGTCAGCTCCGGTTCGAGGGCGGTGGCCAGCGAGAGATCGTCGAACCCGGTGACCGACAGCTCATCCGGCACCCGCAGCCCCAGCCGGCGGGCCGCCTTGCAGGCGCCCGCCGCCAGGATGTCGTCGTCGCAGACGATCGCGGTGGGCCGGTCCCCGGACCCGGCCAGCGCCTGTTCGGCGACCTCCCGCGCCGCCCGCACGTCCAGCGGAGCCCGTACCGTGCGCACCGTCGCGCCGGGCGCGGCACCCAGCTCCCTCCGCAGCGCCTCGGCGCGGACGGTGAACGTCCAGGTGTCCACGGCGGAGGCCAGATGCAGGAAGCGGCGGTGGCCCAGGCCCAGCAGATGGCCCGTCACCTGCCGCATACCGTCGGCGATGTCGAGGTTGACGCGGGCCGCGGGCCCCGCCCCCGCCGGGTCGCTGTCCAGCATCACCAGCGGCAGCCCGGCCCCGCGCAGCGCGTCGAGGGCGTCGGCGGCCATCGAGGAGGCGATCACCCCGTCGAGCGCCGCGCGGGCCGAGGCGAAGGGGTCGCGGGCCGGGCCCGTGCCGTCGGGGGAGGGGTAGAGCACCACGCCGAAGTCGTGCTCGGCGGCGACGGCCGCCGCCCCGGCGTAGACGCGGGCGAAGAACTCGTTGGTGAGCGCGGGCACCACCAGCAGCGCCGTCCTCGTGCGGCCGAGCCGCAGGCTGCGGGCCGCCAGGTTGGGCCGGTAGCCCAGCTCCGCCGCGCTGTCGCGGACCCGCCGGGCCGTGGCCTCGGACACCCGGCCGGGCCACTTCCCCCCGAGCACGAGCGAGACCGTCGCCTGGGACACACCCGCCGCACGGGCCACGTCCCGGCTGGTGGGCCGGGCGGGGACGGACTGGTGCGCGCTGCTCACTTCGGCCTCCGTGCGGGTGTCTGCCGGCGCCGCGAGGGTGGACCCGCGGACTGCGCACATGGTACGTATGACCCCCGACGTTATACGTACAACCTCGGAGGCGGGCGACCGTCCGGCCGAGGCGGAGAGGGGCGGGAATGGCCGCGGGATATCTGGACATCCTCCGGGCGCGGCACGCGGCCCGGCTGCTGGCGGGCACCCTGGTGGGACGGCTGCCCAACGGCACCGCGCACATCGCGCTCGTGCTGTTCACCCGCGCCGAGGGCGGCAGCTACACCCTGGCCGGGGCGCTGGCCGCGGTGTACGGGCTCGCCACCGCCGCGGGTCAGCCGCTGCTGGGGCGGGCGGTGGACCTGTACGGACAGCCGCGCGTCCAGTTCCCCGCCGCCGTCCTCTCCGCGCTCGGCATGGCCCTGCTCACGGTCGTCGGCATCGGCTCGCTCCCGCTGGCCTGCCTCGCCGTCGCCGTCGCCGGAATCGCCACCCCGCCGCTGGAGGGCGGGCTGCGGGCCCTGTGGCCCGGCGTGCTCCAGCGCGAGGACCGGGTGCACCGGGCGTACGCCCTGGACGCGGTGGCGCAGGAGGTCATGTTCACCGTGGGCCCGCTGCTGGTGACGGTGCTCGTCTCGCTCTGGTCCCCGGCCGCCGCACTGCTCGTCATCAACGCCGCGGGCGTGCTCGGCGCCCTGTCCGTCGTCCTGTCGGAACCCTCGCGCACCTGGCGCTCCGCGCCGCGCGAGGCGCACTGGCTCGGCGCCCTGCGCTCGCCCGGACTCCTCGCCCTGCTCGGCGCGTTCTTCTTCGTCGGGCTCGCGCTCGGCTCCATCACCGTGGCCGGGGTCGCGTACGCCGACGACCACGGCCGCGCCTCCGTCTACGGCTGGTTGATGGCCGCCCTCGGGTTCGGCGCGCTGATCGGCGGCCTGGCCTACGGCGCGCGGCAGTGGGCCGGAGCGCCCGAGCGGCGGCTGCGGGTCATCGTGGGCCTCCTGGCGCTCGGCTACCTGCCGTTGGCGCTGACCCCCTCGGTGCCCGCGATGACCGCCCTCACCGCCCTCGCCGGCGTGTTCCTCGCCCCGGCGATCGCCTGCTCCTTCATCGTGGTGGACCGGCACGCCCCGCGCGGCACGGTGACCGAGGCGTTCTCCTGGCTCGTCACCACGTTCGGCGTAGGCGCGGCGGTCGGAACGGCCGTGGCGGGCCCGGCCGTCGAGCACGGCTCCACCGCCTGGGGCTTCGCCGTCGCGGGGGCCGGGGGAGCGGCGGCGCTGGTGGTCCTGCTGGCCACCGGAAAGGCCCTCGCGCCTCCCGGCCGTACGTCCCGTGCCGCGGCGGATGCGGAAAATGATCGAAACGGTGCCGTCGAACCCGGTTTCAGCACAGGCCGTCAGGCGTAATGTTCAGTCATGGACCGCCGCATTTTCGGGCTGGAGAACGAGTACGGCGTCACGTGCACGTTCAGGGGACAGCGCCGACTGTCACCTGACGAAGTGGCGCGCTACCTCTTCCGCCGTGTCGTGTCATGGGGCCGCAGCAGCAACGTCTTCCTGCGGAACGGCGCCCGCCTCTACCTCGACGTTGGATCGCATCCGGAATACGCGACACCCGAGTGCGACAACGTGACCGAGCTGGTCACGCACGACAAGGCGGGCGAGCGCATTCTGGAAGGCCTGCTCGTCGACGCCGAACGCCGCCTGCACGAGGAGGGGATCGCGGGCGACGTCTACCTCTTCAAGAACAACACCGACTCGGCGGGAAACTCCTACGGCTGCCACGAGAACTACCTCGTGGCCCGGCACGGGGAATTCTCCCGGCTCGCGGACATCCTCATCCCGTTCCTCGTCACGCGGCAGTTGATCTGCGGGGCGGGCAAGGTGCTCCAGACCCCCCGCGGCGCGGTCTACTGCGTCAGCCAGCGCGCCGAGCACATCTGGGAGGGCGTCAGCTCCGCGACCACCCGGTCGCGCCCGATCATCAACACCCGCGACGAGCCCCACGCGGACGCGGAGCGTTACCGCCGCCTCCACGTCATCGTCGGCGACTCCAACATGTCCGAGACGACCATGCTGCTCAAGGTCGGCGCCACCGACCTGGTCCTGCGCATGATCGAGGCGGGCACGGTGATGCGCGACCTCACCCTGGAGAACCCGATCCGGGCCATCCGCGAGGTCAGCCACGACCTCACCGGGCAGCGCAAGGTGCGCCTGGCCAGCGGCCGGGAGGCCTCGGCCATAGAGATCCAGCGGGAGTACTACGAGAAGGCCGTGGACTTCGTCGAGCGCCGGGAGATCCGCACCGGCACCGTCGACCAGGTCCTGGAGCTGTGGGGCCGCTCGTTGGACGCGATCGAGGCCGAGGACCTCGACCGGATCGGCACCGAGATCGACTGGGTCATGAAGTACAAGCTCATCGAGCGGTACCGGGCCAAGCACAACATGACCATGTCGAACCCGCGGGTCGCCCAGATAGACCTCGCCTACCACGACATCCACCGCCGCCGGGGCCTGTTCTACCTCCTGGAGCGCAAGGGGCAGACGGCCCGCATCTGCAACGACCTGAAGATCTTCGAGGGCAAGTCGGTGCCCCCACAGACCACTCGGGCGCGGCTGCGCGGCGACTTCATCCGCCGGGCCCAGGAGCAGCGGCGGGACTTCACCGTCGACTGGGTCCACCTCAAGCTCAACGACCAGGCGCAGCGCACGGTGCTGTGCAAGGACCCGTTCCGCTCCGTGGACGAGCGGGTGGAGAAGCTCATCGCGGGCATGTAGCCCGCCCGCACCGGGCTCTGAGGGCTGTTCCGCCGGCGACCGCGGGACAGCCCTTAGAGTGTCAGGGGACCGAACCACCGTGCCCCCTGAGATCTGAGGAACCAGTGCGCCGAATTGCCGGCCTTCTCGTCGCCCCCCTCCTGCTGCTGTCGGCAGTGGCCTGCGGCAGTGAAAAGGACTCCGACTCCGCCTCGCCCAAGAACGGCGTCCCCGCGATCACCGCGGGTGAGAAGTTCGGCGAGAAGCCCACCCTCTCCAAGGGCGAGGGCGATCCGCCCAAGAAGCTGACGACCGAGGTGGTCAGCGAGGGCGACGGGGCGAAGCTCAAGAACGGCGACGCGATCCAGGTCAACTACCTCGGCCAGGCCTGGGACTCCACCGAGCCGTTCGACAACAGCTTCGACCGCAAGCAGCCCTTCGACCTGACGCTCGGCGCCGGGATGGTCATCCAGGGCTGGGACAAGGGCCTGGTCGGCCAGAAGGCCGGCAGCCGCGTCGAGCTGGTCATCCCGCCGGACCTCGGCTACGGCGAGAAGGGGCAGGGCGACATCAAGCCCAACGCCACCCTGGTGTTCGTCGTCGACATCCTGAAGGCCACGCAGATCCCGGCCTCCGCCAAGGGGACCGAGGTCGCGCAGGACGACATCGACCTGCCCAAGGTCGGCGTCGAGACGGACGGCAAGGCCCCCAAGGTCACCATCCCGAAGAGCGACCCGCCGAAGAAGCTGGTCTCCAACTACGTCCTGGAGTCCGACGGCGAGGTCGTCAAGGACTCCGACAGCGTCGTCGTGAACTACGTGGGCGTGCTCTGGAAGGGCTCCAAGGAGTTCGACAACACCTACGCCCAGGGCAAGACCCAGACCTTCCCGCTCTCCCAGGTGACCCTCAAGGGCCTGAAGAACGGCCTGGTCGGCAAGAAGGTCGGCAGCCGGGTGCTGCTCGTCATCCCGCCGGACCAGGCGTTCGGCGGCCAGGCGCAGCAGGCCATCCCGAAGGACTCGACCCTGGTCTTCGCCGTGGACATCCTGACCAAGGTGTAAGACTGTCCCGGTTGCCCGTTCATCATTTTGAGGAGCAGTACACGTGAGCATCGAGAAGCCCGAGATCGACTTCCCGGGTGGCGAGCCGCCGACCGACCTGGTGATCAAGGACATCTGGGAGGGCGACGGCCCCGTCGCGAAGAAGGGCGACCGGGTCCAGGTCCACTACGTGGGCGTGGCCTTCTCCACCGGCGAGGAGTTCGACGCCTCGTGGAACCGCGGCGCCCCCCTGGCTTTCCAGCTCGGCGTCGGCCAGGTCATCGCCGGCTGGGACCAGGGCGTGCAGGGCATGAAGGTCGGCGGCCGCCGCCAGTTGACCATCCCCGCCCACCTCGCCTACGGCGACCGCGGCGCGGGCAACGCCATCGCCCCCGGTGAGGCGCTGATCTTCGTCTGCGACCTGGTCTCCGTCTGACCCGCTCGTCCCGCACCGGAGGGCCCCCGCCGCACGGCGGGGGCCCTCCGCCGCGTCCGGCCCCCGGCCCCGCTTTGGTCCCCACCCGCCGGAGCGGTACGGTCGACGGGCGTGGAGCACAACGAGAAAGGGCGTCGATGGCGATTGCCAAGGCCGAGCGGCTGATGAACCTCGCGCTGTGCCTGCTGGGGACCCGTCGCCCGCTCAGCAAGCGCGAGCTGCGCGGTTCCATCGAGGCCTACCTCGAAGCGGGCACCGACGACTCCTTCAACCGGATGTTCGAGCGGGACAAGGACGATCTGCGCGAGCTCGGACTGGTCATCGAGACCGTCGAGAACCTGGACGGCGACACCGGCTACCTGGCCCGCCGCGACAGCAACCGGCTGCCCCCCATCACCCTGGACGCCGAGGAGGCCGCCGCCCTCGGGCTGGCGGCCAAGGTCTGGCAGCAGGCCCGCCTCGCCGGGGCCGCCAGCGGCGCCCTCCAGAAGCTGCGGGCCGCCGGGATGCCGGAGGCCGAGGACGCCTACGAGGCGCACAGCGCCCTCGAACCCCGTATCCCCGTGCACGAGGCCGCGTTCGAGCCCCTGATGCTGGCCTGCCGCGACCGCCGGCCCGTCACCTTCGACTACCGCAAGGCCAACTCCGCCCGCGCCGAGCAGCGCCAGGTCGAGCCCTGGACCCTCGAGTGCTGGCGCGGGCACTGGTATCTCGCGGGCTGGGACCGGGACCGGGGCGCCGAACGCGTCTTCCGGCTCTCCCGCATCACCGGCAAAGTCCGCTCCCGCTCCGGAGCCTTCACCGCCGGGGTCCCCGACGTGGTCACCGTGCGCGAGACCGTCGAGAGCTGGGCCGGCGAGACCGCGACCCGCACCGCCCGGATCAGACTGCGCGCCGGGGCCGGCTACCCGCTGCGGTCGCGGGCGACCAGGGTGGCGGAGCGCGGCGACGGCTGGGACGAGCTGGAGATCCCGTACGGACACGGGTTGGACGCCTGGCTGGTCGAGTTCGGCCCGGACGTCGTCGTGGAGGAGCCCGCCGATCTGCGGGCCGACGTGGTGGACCGGCTGCGCGCCGTCGCCAAGGACTAGGGGACCGCAGCGATGGCCACGAACGCGATCGACCAGACCCGCCGGATGCTCTCCCTCGTGACGTATCTGCGCGAGCGCCCCGGCGCCCACGTCCAGGACGTGGCGCGGGCCTTCGGGATCACCGAGGACGAGCTGATCTCCGACCTCGACGTCCTGCCCATGTGCGGCACCAGCTTCCGCGGCGGGGACCTCCTCGACATCGACACCGACGGCGACCGGATCTGGTGGCACAACCCGGACGACGTCGCCGAGCCGCTGCGCCTCGCCGCCGACGAGGCCACCGCGCTGCTCGTCGCCGCCCGCGCCGTGGCCACGCTGCCCGGACTGCGCGAGAGCGACCGGCTCGCCCTGGTCCGCGCGACCGCCAAGCTGGAGACGGCCGCGGGCGAGTCCGGCGCGGCCAGTTCCCGGCTCTCGGTCACCTTCGAATCGGAGGGCGGCGTCTTCGCCGACGTCGACCGGGCCATCTCCGAGCGCCGCAGGCTCTGGCTGCGGTACTACTCGCCCGCCCGCGACGAGCTGACCGAACGCGAGGTCGACCCGATCCGCCTGTTCGCCGTCGGGCACACCTACATGGAGGGCTGGTGCCGGCTCTCCGAGGCCCGGCGCACCTTCCGGCTGGACCGGGTCGCCGAGATCCGGCTGCTGGACGCCCCCTCCGCGCCCCCCGAGCTGGAGCTGCGCGACCTCTCCGCCGGGCTCGTCCAGCCGGCCGCCGAGGACCCCGAGGTCGTGATCGAGGTCGGCGCCGGGGGCCGCTGGGTCGCGGAGTACTACCCGCACGACCTGGCCGAGGAACTGCCCGACGGCGGACTGCGGATCACCCTGCGCACCCCGGACCCGGCCTCGCTGCGCCGGCTCGCCCTGCGCCTCGGCGGCGAAGGCCGCATCGTGGCCCCGCCGGAGCTGGCCGACAGCGCCCGCCTCGCGGCCCGCGAGGCGCTCGCCGCCTACGACGAGGCCGTCTGAGGCACGGGGGAGCGGAGACGACGATGAACCGGACCCCCGCGCCCGAGGCCGGCGCCGGACCCCATCCGGCCACCGCGCCGATCCCGGTCCCGGTCACCGCCGCCGTACGGTTCCGCGCGGCCTGCCCCGACTGCCATGGCCGCTTCGAACTCGGGGCGGCGGCGCTGCGGCTGGCGATCGGCGCCAGCAGCCGCACCACCTTCTACACCTTCACCTGCCCCGAGTGCGGCGCCTCGGTCCGCAAGCCCGCCGGGGAGCGCATCATCGAACTGCTCACCGGCGGCGGCGTGCGGACGCTGCGCCTGCACACCGCCCCGTAGCGACCGCCGCGGCGCGGGCGCCCGAGAGGCGCCGCACACAGAGAGGCCCCCCGCATGTTCTGGCCCATGCTCGCCATCGCCCTCGGATTCCTGGGCATCGCCGTCCTCGGCGTGCTCGGCGCCAAGGTCTTCGTCGAGGTCCGGCGTCTCGGCCGGCAGGTCGCGACCGCCGCCGAGCGCGTGAACCGGGCCTCGGAGGAGCTGGAACGCGCGGCCACGCGCCTCGCGGCCACCGGCGAGAGCCTGCGCTAGCGAACCGTGCGGCCTGATGCTCGCGCGTGGCGAGGGGTACGCTGCATGGGGTCGGCCCGAGGAGGGAGGCACGGGCCGCAAGCCCCCGTACGCACGGGCATTGCCCGGCGTTCACCCCCGAGGGTTACGATCGCTGCCAGCGCAATGATCGGACGTATGCCCGGTCCGCCGGGTCGCGAGCCCACCCCCAGCCGCCTCAGTGAGAAGGAAGTCGCACATGATCGGCAATCTGAAGCCCCTCGAGATCGTTCTGATCATCGCTGTCATCCTGCTGCTCTTCGGTGCCAAGAAGCTGCCCGACATGGCGCGCTCGCTCGGCAAGTCGGCCCGCATCCTCAAGAGCGAGGCCAAGGCGATGAAGCGGGACGACGCGGCCGCCGCGCCCACGACGGAGACCGTCCCGGACCCGGCCACCGCCCCGCAGCCCCCCACCGCGCGCACCATCCAGGCCGCGCCGGGAGACGTCACCAGCTCCCGCCCGGTCAACGAGGCCAAGCCCACCACCCAGAGCTGACAGCGGCGCGCTCCGCCGACAGCCGCCGCACGAGACGAGGGAAGTGGGTTGCTCAAGTCTGCCCGCAAGCAGGAGAAGGACGACGAGGGGCGGATGCCCCTCCTCGATCACCTGCGTGAGTTGCGCAACCGGCTGCTGAAGGCCGTTCTGGCGATCGTCGTGGCGGTGGTCGTCGCGGCGTTCTTCCAGAAGGAGATCTTCGAGTTCCTGATGAAGCCGATCCTCGACTCGGTCGGCTGCAAGAACGGCGCGATCACCATGGTCAACGGCCGGCCGTGCGCCGAGATGACCACCAACGGGCTGCTGTCGCCCTTCACCATCGCGCTGAAGGTCTCCCTCATGGCGGGCGTGCTCGTCGCGACGCCCGTGTGGCTGTACCAACTGTGGGCCTTCGTCGCCCCCGGTCTCCACCAGAAGGAGAAGCGCTACTCCCTCGGGTTCGTCGCCGCGGGCGTCCCGCTCTTCGTCGCCGGCGCCTACCTCGCGTACATGATCCTGCCGGAGACGGCCGAGATCATGCTCGGCTTCACGCCGGACAACGTGAAGAACCTGCTGCCGCTCGACGACTTCCTCGACCTGATCACCCGCATGGTGATCGTCTTCGGCCTGGCCTTCGAACTGCCGCTGCTGCTGATCGCCCTCAACATGACCGGCGTCCTCACGGGCGCCCGGATGCTGCAGTGGTGGCGCGGGATGCTCATCGGCCTCACCGCCTTCGCGGCCATCGCCACCCCCGGCGGCGAGCCCATCTCCATGCTGCTGCTGGCCGGTCCGCTCGCGGTGCTCTACTTCGTCGCCGTCGGCTTCTCCCTCCTCAACGACAAGCGCCGCCGGCGCCGGAACCCCGACGCCGAGCTGAGCGACGACGAGGCCTCGCGGCTCGACCTGACCCCCGAGGCCATCGGCCGGGTGGAGCCCGTCGCGGCCCCGCGCCGCGCGCTGCCGGAGCAGGCGTCCGGTGAGGCGGAGGCGTCCGGGTCGCACCGGCTGAACGGTTACGACGACGTCACCTGACCCCCTCCCTGATCGATCCCGCGTGGAAGCGGTCGGGGCGCGCACGCCGCGCGACCGGCCGCTTCCACGCGGCGGGGGGCCGCCGCAACGGCCCGCCCGGCGGCCGGCGAGGGCGCCGGGGAGGCCGCGCGCGGGCGGGCGGGGCGGGGCGGTAAAGACCGCGCTGACTGTCGGAGGCGCCGGGTAGGCTCGTAGCCAAGATGACAGAGGACCTCTCACCAGCAGACCGATACCAGGCTTCCCGGCTCCGGGCGGCCGAGATGGCGACGGCTCTCGGGCCCTTCCGGGAGATGTACGAGTTCGGACTGGACCCGTTCCAGGTCGAGGCGTGCCAGGCCCTGGAGGCGGGCAAGGGCGTGCTGGTCGCGGCCCCCACCGGCTCGGGCAAGACGATCGTCGGCGAGTTCGCCGTGCACCTGGCCCTGGAGCAGGGCCGCAAGTGCTTCTACACCACCCCGATCAAGGCGCTGTCCAACCAGAAGTACGCCGACCTGGCCAGGCGGTACGGCGCGGACAAGGTCGGGCTGCTGACCGGCGACAACAGCGTCAACTCCGAGGCGCCCGTGGTCGTGATGACCACCGAGGTCCTGCGGAACATGCTGTACGCGGGCTCCCAGTCGCTCTCCGGCCTGGGATACGTGGTCATGGACGAGGTCCACTACCTCTCCGACCGCTTCCGCGGCGCGGTGTGGGAGGAGGTGATCATCCACCTGCCGGAGTCCGTGACCCTGGTGTCGCTGTCCGCCACCGTCTCCAACGCCGAGGAGTTCGGCGACTGGCTGGACACCGTGCGCGGCGACACCGAGGTGATCGTCTCCGAGCACCGGCCGGTGCCGCTGTGGCAGCACGTGATGGCCGGCCGCAGGATGTACGACCTCTTCGAGGAGGAGACCGACCACGGCGGTCGCGGGGCCGGCCGCCGCGAGGTCAATCCGGACCTGGTCCGCCTCGCCCGGATGGAGAACCAGCAGGGCTACAACCCGCGCGACCGCCGCCGGGGCAAGATGGTCCGCGAGGCCGACCGCGAGCGCGAGCGGCGCCAGCGCAGCCGGATCTGGACGCCCGGCCGGCCCGAGGTCATCGAGCGGCTGGACTCCGAGGGGCTGCTGCCCGCCATCACGTTCATCTTCAGCCGGGCCGGCTGCGAGGCCGCCGTGCAGCAGTGCCTGCACGCCGGGCTCCGGCTCAACGACGAGGACAAGCGCCGCCTGGTGCGGGAGATCGTCGAGGAGCGGACCGCCTCCATCCCCGGCGAGGACCTCCAGGTCCTCGGGTACTACGAATGGCTCGAAGGGCTGGAACGGGGCATCGCCGCCCACCACGCGGGGATGCTCCCGACCTTCAAGGAGGTCGTCGAGGAGCTGTTCGTCCGGGGGCTGGTGAAGGCCGTCTTCGCCACCGAGACCCTGGCGCTCGGCATCAACATGCCCGCGCGCTCGGTCGTGCTGGAGAAGCTGGTCAAGTGGAACGGCGAGCAGCACGCCGACATCACCCCCGGCGAGTACACCCAGCTCACCGGCCGGGCCGGGCGCCGCGGCATCGACGTCGAGGGCCACGCGGTGGTCCTGTGGCAGCGCGGCATGGACCCCACGGCGCTGGCCGGGCTCGCCGGCACGCGTACGTATCCGCTGCGCTCCAGCTTCCGCCCGTCGTACAACATGGCGGTCAACCTGGTGCAGCAGTTCGGCAGGCACCGCTCCCGCGAGCTGCTGGAGACCTCGTTCGCCCAGTTCCAGGCGGACCGGTCCGTCGTCGGGATCTCCCGGCAGGTCCAGCGCAACGAGGAGGGCCTGGAGGGCTACCGGGAGGGCATGACCTGCCACCTCGGCGACTTCGAGGAGTACGCGCGCCTGCGGCGCGACCTCAAGGACCGCGAGACGGAGCTGGCCAAACAGGGCGCGGCGCAGCGGCGGGCGGCCGCGGCCTCCTCCCTGGAGAAGCTGAAGCCCGGTGACGTCATCCACGTGCCGACCGGCAAGTTCGCCGGGCTCGCCCTGGTGCTGGACCCCGGCCTGCCCGCCGGGCGGGCCAACGGCCACCGCGGGTTCGACCACCACGACGGGCCGAGGCCGCTGGTGCTCACCGCCGAGCGGCAGGTGAAGCGGCTGGCGTCGGTGGACTTCCCGGTTCCGGTGGAGGCGCTGGAGCGGATGCGCGTCCCGAAGTCCTTCAACCCGCGCTCGCCGCAGTCCCGCCGCGACCTCGCGTCCGCGCTGCGGGCCAAGGCCGGGCACATCGCGCCCGAGCGGCACCGCAAGCCGCGCGCCGCGGCGGCCGACGACCGCGAGATCAGCCGGTTGCGGACCGAGCTGCGGGCGCACCCCTGCCACGGCTGCGACGAGCGCGAGGACCACGCGCGCTGGGCCGAGCGCTACCACCGGCTGCGGCGGGACACCCGGCAGTTGGAGAAGCGGATCGAGGGGCGGACGAACACGATCGCCCGCACCTTCGACCGGATCGTCGCGCTCCTCACCGAGCTGGACTACCTCCGGGGCAACGAGGTCACCGACAACGGCCGCCGGCTGGCCCGGCTCTACGGGGAGCTGGACCTGCTCGCCAGCGAATGCCTGCGGGACGGCGTCTGGGAGGGGCTGAACCCCGCCGAGCTGGCCGCGTGCGTCTCGGCCCTGGTGTACGAGGCGCGGCAGGCGGACGACGCGGTCGCCCCCAAGCTGCCGTCCGGACCGGCCAAGGCCGCCATGGGCGAGATGGTGCGGATCTGGGGGCGGCTGGACGCCCTGGAGGAGGACTTCAAGATCAACCAGGCGGAAGGGGTCGGGCAGCGCGAGCCGGACCTGGGCTTCGCCTGGGCGGTCTACATGTGGGCCTCCGGGCGGACGCTGGACGAGGTGCTGCGCGAGGCGGAGATGCCCGCGGGCGACTTCGTGCGGTGGTGCAAGCAGGTGATCGACGTGCTGGGCCAGGTGGCCGCGGCGGCCCCGCGCGAGGGGAGCGCCGGGACGAGCACGGTGGCCAGGAACGCGCGCAAGGCGGTGGACGCGGTGCTGCGGGGCGTGGTGGCCTACAGCTCGGTGGGCTGACCCGCCGCCGACGGAGGCGCCTTCAGCGGAGGGCGGGCCCACGGGTCCGCCCTCCGCGGCGTCCGGGCGTCGGCGGGGGCGGGGTCCTGGTCCGCCTCGGACCGGGCCGCGGCCCGCGAGCCCGGCGTGCGCCGAGCGGGAGGCTAAGTGCTGCGGCTCTTGGCCGCCGCTCCGGCGCAGGCCATGCCGAGCAGGACGGTCAGTGCGCCGACGACGACGTTGTTGATCACGACCCCGGTGTCCGGGCTGGACCCCACCACCCAGGTCGAGACGACGACCCAGGCGCCGATGGCGCACATCGCCCAGCTCAGGCCGTACATGCGCGCGGGCATCGCGGTGAAGCCGAGCGCCAGCACGGCGATGGCGAGGCCCATGACCAGGTTGTGCGTCATCAGGGCCGGCTGGCCCGCCGTGAAGTGGAGCACCCACGGCGAGACGGCGCAGTAGAGGCCGACGAGGAAGACCGGTGCGTCCACCAGCGCCACGTCGCGGCCGCCCATGACGCGGTCGTACCGGGCACGCATCTCCGGGGCGTCCGGGTGCCCCGTCAAGTCGCTCCTGGCGTGCGAGACGTTGCTCATGAGATCTCGTCTCCTTCGGTCCGCGGGGCCCCGCCGCCGTGTGCGGTGTGCGACGGGCGTCCCTGTCTCCATACTGCGCTTATCTCCCCCTTATGTGTAGTTCTGCGGGCTTGTCTACCGATGCGGACGCGCCCACGCCTGCCGGTCAGTCCAGGCCGCGGGCGTGGGCGAACCGGGACCGGGCCTCGGCGAGGTCCACCACCGGGTCCGGGTAGTCGACGGCCGCCCGGTCCCGGCCGGGCAGCTTCCAGGGCTCGTGGACCGCGGAGCCGTCCAGCCCCGCCAGCTCCGGCACCCACCGCCGTACGTAGTCGCCGCGCGGGTCCAGGCGCCTGCCCTGGCTCACCGGGTTCAGCACCCGGTTGGGCCGGGTGTCCGTGCCGGTCCCCGCCACCCACTGCCAGTTGAGCTGGTTGTTCGCCAGATCACCGTCCACCAGCAGGTCCAGGAAGTGCCGGGCGCCCACCCGCCAGTCGACGTAGAGCGTCTTGGTGAGGAAGCTCGCGGCCGCCAGTCGTCCCCGGTTGTGCATCCAGCCCTCGTGCAGGAGCTGCCGCATCGCCGCGTCCACCAGCGGATAGCCCGTACGCCCGAGCTTCCAGGCGGTGATCTCGTCCGCGTCCCGGCGCCAGCGGTCGCCGCGCGGCCGGTAGTCGGACCAGGCGGCGTCGGGGCGGGCCGCCAGCACCTGGTGGTGGAAGTCGCGCCAGGCCAGTTGGCGGACGAACGCCTCGCCGCCCGGCCCGCCCGCCGCCCGCGCGCGGTGGACGAGTTCGGCGGCGGACACCGTGCCGAAGTGCAGATGGGGGGAGAGCCGGGACGTCGCGTCCCCGGACAGGTCGTCGTGGCCCTCGGCGTACCCCTCCATCGGCCCGTTCAGCCAGGCCGCCATGAGGCGGCGGCCGACGTCCTCGCCGCCGCGGGCCAGGCCGGGGGAGAGCCCCCGCACCGCGCCGCGTTCCGGGAGCGGGTCGGAGGCGACGCCCTCGGGCACCGGGACCGCGCGCGGGGCGGCCAGCGTGCCCCGTACGGCCTCCGCCTCCCAGCGGCGCGCGTACGGGGTGAACACCGCGAAGTGGTCCCGGCCCGCCGGGACGACCCGTCCCGGAGCGAGCGCGGTGATCACCGCGTCATGGACGCGCAGCTCGCAGCCGGCGCCCGCCAGAGCGGTCCGCAGCCGCTCCTCGCGCCGTGCGGCGTACCGGCTCACCCCGGCGGCGACGTGCGCCGAGGCCGCGCCCGTCTCCTCGGCCAGCCGCCGCACCTCGGCGGCCGGATCGCCCCGCCGGACGACCAGCTTCCCGCCCCGGCGCCGCAGCCCCGCGTCCAGGGCGGCCAGGCAGTCGGCGAGGAAGGCCAGCCGGTTGGGGGCGTCGAACCCGGCCCGGTGGACGCCGTCGTCCCGGACGAACAGGGGGACGACCCGGTCCGCGTCCCGCAGCGCGGAGCGCAGCACCGGGTTGTCGTGCAGACGCAGGTCGGACGTGAACAACACCAGGGCGACGCTCATGGAACGGGTGCTCCTCGCGGGGTCGTCTGACGTGGCGGCGTCCGCGCGCCCGGTCGGCGGGAGGTGGTGGCCGGGGGTCTCCCGGCCGCCCGCCGAAGCCCGGCGGTGCGCGGCTCGCACGGGCGGCGGGGCGGGCGCCGGAGACGGGGTCGGACGGGCGGAGGCGTGGAACCGGCCGCCGTACGCGGTGGTCGGATGCGCGTGATCCTTCCAGACCGCGCCCCGGAAGAGGCGACGGCTCGACCCGGCGGGTTGCGCGCCGCCGCCCGCCCGCGCAGGCGGAAGCCGCCCCCGGACGCACGGAACCCGCCCGCCGCGGTCTGCGGCGGGCGGGTCCACGGAGCCGCGCTCACACGGCGGCGGAGGTCACGCCGCGGTCGTGCCGCTCTCCTGCTCGCGCTCCACCTGCTCGTTCCACTCGCGCTTGACGGCGCGCCAGGCGTCGTCGTTCTGGCCCAGCCGCCAGTAGCCCGAGATCGACAACCGCGGGAGCGGGATCTGCCGTTCCACGCGCAGGTAGCGGCGGATCTCCTTCACGAAGCCCGCCTCGCCGTGCACGAACGCCTGGACCTCGCCCGCGGGGAACTCCAGTCCCTTCACCGCCGCGGTCAGCGCCTCGCCCACCGGGCGGTCGCCGCGGTGCAGCCAGGTCACGGCCACCCCGTCCGGCGTGACGATCTTCTGCTCCTCGGAGGCGTCCGACACCTCGACGAACGCGTGCACCACCGCGCCCGCCGGCATCCGCTCCAGGGACGCGGCGATCGCCGGCAGTGCGCTCTCGTCGCCCGCCAGCAGGTGCCAGTCGGCCGAGGCCCGCGGAGCGTAACCGCCGCCGGGGCCGAGGAAGGTGACCTGCTCGCCCGGCCGGGCCCGCCGCGCCCACGGGCCGGCGAGGCCCTCGTCGCCGTGGACCACGAAGTCGACGGCCATCTCGCGGGCGACCGGGTCCCACGAGCGCACGGTGTACGTGCGGGTGGTGGGCCAGAGCTCGCGCGGGTGGCTCTCGCGGATGGCGGCCATGTCGAACGGGTGCTCGTAGTCGGCGCCCTGGGGCGCGAAACAGAGCTTGATGTAGTGGTCGGTGAAGCCGTCGAGGGCGAAATCCGCGAGCCCTTCGCCGCCGAGGACCACCCGCACCATGTGCGGGGTGATCTGCTCGGTGCGCACGACCCGCGCACCCTGGGCCTTGGGTCCCTGCCGGGCCGGCCGCTCTGCCACGAGGTACTCCCTGGTTCGGCGTGTGTCCGAGGGGGCGGACGGGCGCACCCGGACGCGCCGTCGCGTCAGCGGACGCGGGCGGCGCCCGTCCCTCCCGGCGGGGACCGGACGCCTCCGGCCCCGATGACTTAGGCATACCTAAGTTAGCATCCCGCGGCTGATGCGTCCTCATCTCGGCGAGACGTTCCGGCGGTCGCCGGGGCCTCCCGTCCGGATCGTGCCGGTCCCGCGGGCCCCGGCACGCGCGCCCGCGGCGGCGTCGTCGGTCGTCACCGCCCCGGCCCGCGCCGTCCGCGCACACCGGGCCCCGCGCCCCGAACCGGCCCGATCCGAACGAAGGACCCTAGCCCTCCAGCACCGCCAGCAGCCGCTGGAGCGCCCCGCCCAGCCCCCACCGCTCGGCCAGCGCCTCCAGGGCGGCCGGGTCGCGCGGCTCGCGCGGCAGCGCCGGGTCGAACGCCGGCAGCGGGACGTCCCCGGCGACCCGGACCACCTTCGGGGCGACGGCCAGGTAGTCCCGCGCCGCGTCCAGCCGCTTGCGCTGGGTCGGGGTCAGCTTCGCCGCCGGGTCGTCCACCGCGGCCATGATCCCGGCGAGATCGCCGAAGGCGTCCAGCAGCTTCGCCGCCGTCTTCTCGCCGATGCCGGGGACGCCCGGCAGGCCGTCGCTCGGGTCGCCGCGCAGCAGGGCCAGGTCGACGTAGCCCGCGCCGTCCACCCCGTACTTCTCGCGCAGCCACGCCTCGTCGGTCACCTGGAGGGTGCCGACGCCCTTGAGCGGGTAGAGCACCCGGATTCGGCGGGCGTCGTCGACCAGTTGGTAGAGGTCGCGGTCGCCGGTGACGATGTCCACCGGCCCGGTCGCCCGCCCCGCGAGGGTGCCGATGACGTCGTCCGCCTCGTAGGGCGCGACGCCGACGCGGGCGATCCCCAGCGCCTCCAGCACGTCCTCGATGATCGGGACCTGCGGTGACAGCGTGTCGGGGACCTCCTCCTCGTCGGGCCGGTCCGCAGGCGTCACGGCGGCGACCCGGTGCGCCTTGTACGTAGGGATGAGGTCGACGCGCCACTGGGGCCGCCAGTCGTCGTCCCAGCAGGCGACCAGCTCGTCCGGCCGGTGGTCGTGCACCAGCCGGCCGATGAAGTCGAGGAGCCCGCGGACCGCGTTCACCGGCGTCCCGTCCGGCGCGCGGACCGAGTCGGGGACGCCGAAGTAGGCGCGGAAGTACAGGGAGGCGGTGTCGAGGAGCATCAGGCGTCGCGTCACGGACCCGATGATGCCCCACCCCGCCGACAGTCGCCGCCAGTGACCCGGCCCGGCCGATCCGTCACGCTCCGGTGAGTTGGATCACTTCTGTGTTTGCTCTGTGTAAGCACGGGCAGCGGCGGAACCGGAGCGAGCTACGTCGCGTTTTCCACTGGCGCACGTCCATGCGGGCCGAAACCGCGCCGCTCCACGGTCTGCCGACGGGGGTGGCGGACCGTTCTCGGTTCAACGCGTGAGGTGTATGTGTCAAGGCTGCAAGCCGAGCACTTGTACAAGGTGTTCGGCAGACGACCCGATCAAGCCGTGCGGAGACTCGCGGACGGCGCGGACCGCGACGAGCTGCGCGCCGACGGAACGACCGCAGCGGTGATCGACGCCTCGTTCACCGTGGAGCCCGGACAGATCTTCGTCGTCATGGGACTGTCCGGTTCGGGCAAGTCCACCCTGCTCAGGATGCTCAACGGCCTGCTGGAGCCCACCGCGGGCCGCGTGCTGTTCGACGGTCAGGACCTGACCGGCCTGAGCCCCCGCGAGCTGCGGCACGTCCGCTCCGCCAAGATCAGCATGGTGTTCCAGCACTTCGCGCTCTTCCCCCACCGGAGCGTCCTGGAGAACGCCGCCTACGGCCTCGAAGTGCAGGGCGTGCCCCGCGCCGAGCGCCAGGAGCGGGCCGCCGAGGCGCTGCGGCTCGCCGGCCTCGACGGCTGGGAGAAGTCCTGGCCCGACGAGCTGTCCGGCGGGATGCAGCAGCGCGTCGGCCTCGCCCGCGCCCTGGCCACCGACGCCGACCTGCTGCTGATGGACGAGTCCTTCAGCGCGCTCGACCCGCTGATCCGGCGCGACATGCAGGACCAGCTCCTGGAGCTCCAGAAGCGGTTGAAGAAGACCATCGTCTTCATCACCCACGACCTCAACGAGGCCATGCGCCTGGGCGACCGGATCGCCGTCATGCGCGACGGGAGGATCGTCCAGCTCGGCACCGCCGAGGACATCCTCGTCACCCCGGCCAACGACTACGTCGCCTCCTTCACCCAGGACGTCGACCGCTCACGGGTCCTCACCGCGGGCGCGATCATGGCCGAACCGCACACCGTCATGGGGACCGCCACCGAGGAGGGCGAGGAGCTGCGCACCCCGCAGGACGTGCTGGCCGCCGCCCCCGCCTCGGTCCGCGAGTCGACGCCCGTCATCGACCTGTTCACCCCCTGCTCGCTGAGCGCCAACGCCGTCGCCGTCACCGACGCGGCCGGCAGGCTCGTCGGCGTCGTCCCCCGCTCCCGGCTGCTCGCCGTGCTCGGCGAGCCGATGGCCCCGGTCCCGGCCCCCCGCGACGCCGAGCCCGCGGCGGCGCACGGCGCGAAGAAGGTGGCCGGTGTCTAGACTCCCCCTCGGTGCCTGGGTCGACTCCGCCGTCGACTGGCTCCAGACCCACCTCGCCTGGCTGTTCGACGCGATCAGCTCGCTCGTCAGCGGCATGTTCGACGGCATAGCCGCCGTCCTGTCCGCCCCCGCCCCGCTCCTGTTCGCGGGCATCGTCGCCCTCGTCGCCTGGTGGCTGCGCGGCCTGCCCGCGGCGCTGCTCGCCTTCGCCGGATTCGCCCTCATCGACTCCGTCGAACTGTGGGACGAGGCGATGGACACCCTCACCCTGGTGCTCGTCGCGACCCTCGTCACGCTGGCCATCGCCGTGCCCCTCGGCATCTGGGCCTCGCGCTCCAAGGCGGTCGGCGCGGTGACCCGGCCGGTCCTGGACTTCATGCAGACCATGCCCGCCATGGTCTACCTGATCCCCGGCGTCATCTTCTTCGGCGTCGGCGTCGTCCCCGGCATCATCGCCACCATCATCTTCGCGCTGCCGCCGGGCGTCCGGATGACCGAACTCGGCATCCGCCAGGTCGACGGCGAACTCGTCGAGGCGGCCGAGGCCTTCGGCACCACCCCGCGCGACACCCTGCTGCGCGTCCAACTGCCGCTCGCCCTGTCCACGATCATGGCCGGGGTCAACCAGGTCATCATGCTCGGCCTGTCCATGGTCGTCATCGCGGGCATGGTGGGCGGCGGCGGCCTCGGCGGCTCCGTCTACCGGGCCATCGGCAACGTCGACGTCGGCCTCGGCTTCGAGGCGGGCATCTCCATCGTCATCCTCGCCATGTACCTGGACCGGATGACCGCCGCGCTCGGCTCCGAGGTCTCCCCGCTGGGCCGCCGCGCGGTCGCCAGGGCCCGCGCCGCGGCCGACGGGTGGAGGATCTGGAGCTACCGCCCGCAGGCCTCCGTCGCGGTCGTCGGCATCGTCGTCCTCGCGCTCGTCGCGGGCGGCATGAACCTCTTCGGCGGCACGAAGGCGCAGGACCCCGACCGGGCCGCGCAGGTCGGCGACGGCAAGAGGATCAGCGTCGGCTACATCCCGTGGGACGAGGGCATCGCCTCCACCTTCCTCTGGAAGGAGTTGCTGGAGCAGCGCGGCTACGAGGTCGACGCCAAGCAGTACGAGGCCGGGGCGCTGTACACCGGCATGGCCAACGGGCAGATCGACTTCCAGACCGACGCCTGGCTGCCGGTCACCCACGCCGCCTACTGGAAGAGGTACCAGGACCGCCTGGAGGACCTCGGCGCCTGGTACGCCCCCACCTCGCTGGAGCTGGCCGTCCCGGCGTACATGAAGGACGTCCGGTCCATGGAGGACCTCAAGGGCCGGGCCGCCGAGTTCAAGGGCCGCATCGTCGGCATCGAGCCCAGCGCCGGCGAGATGGGCCTGCTCAAGGACAAGCTCCTGCCCGGCTACGGCCTGGACGAGGAGTACAAGCTGCTCGACGGCTCCACCTCGTCCATGCTGGCCGAGCTGAAGCGGGCGTACGCCAAGAAGGAGCCGATCGTCGTCCCGCTCTGGTCGCCGCACTGGGCGTACGACGAGTACGACCTCACCAAGCTCAAGGACCCCAAGAGGCTCTGGGGCGAGGGCGACGGCGTCCACACTCTGGCGCGCAAGGGCTTCTCCACCGAGAACCCCCTGGTCAGCACGTGGCTCAAGGACTTCACGATGAGCGAGAAGCAGCTCACGGGCCTTGAGGCGGAGATCCAGCGGGCCGGTTCCGGCCAGGAGCAGGAGGCCGTCCGCACCTGGCTGGAGGCCAATCCCGGCGTCGCCGACGCGTGGACCCCGCTCCCGAAGGACGCCGGGTCCGCCGCGGCCGGCGAGGACGAGCGCGACCGCCCGCTGAAGGTCGCCTGGTTCCCCTGGGAGGAGGACATCGCCGCCACCTACCTGTGGAAGGCGGTCCTGGAGGAGCGCGGCTACCGGGTGGACCTCAAGCAGTTCGAGGTCGGCCCCATGTACGCCGCCATGGCGCGCGGCCAGATCGACGTGCAGTTCGACGGCTGGCTCCCGTACACCCAGAAGAACTACTGGGACGAGTACGGGGACCGGCTGACCGACCTCGGCTCCTGGTACGGGCCGACCTCCATCGAGATCGCGGTCCCCGACTACGTGCGGAACGTCCGGACCCTGGAGGACCTCAAGGGCCGGGGCTCCGCGTTCAAGGGCCGGATCATCGGCATCGAGCCCGGCGCCGCCACCATGGAGAACCTCAAGAAGAACGTCCTGCCCCGGTACGGGCTGGACGAGGAGTACGAGGTCCTCGACTCCTCCACTCCGTCCATGCTGGCCGAGCTGAAGCGGGCGTACGCCAAGAAGGAGCCCATCGCCGTCCTGCTGTGGACCCCGCACTGGGCGTACGACGAGTACGGCCTGACCAAGCTCGCCGACCCGCGGAAGGCGTTCGGCGGCGGCGACCGGCTGCACACCATCGGCTCCGCGGACTTCCCCCGGCGGTACCCGCGGCTGACCGCGTGGTTCAAGGACTTCCGGCTCAGCGAGGGGCAGCTCGCCGGGCTGGAGAACGAGATCCAGCAGCGCGGCGCGGGCCACGAGGAGGAAGCCGTCCGGGCCTGGATGGGCGAGAATCCGGGCATCGTGGACACGATGGCGCCCCAGTAGGAACATCGCGGACACGAAAGCGCAGGTCGCAAGGGGTGGCCCCCGCCGTCGGGCGGGGGCCGCCCCTTCCGCCCGCGGGGGGTCGATTACCGGACCTTGTGCGCGACCATGTGCGTAAGGTGCTGGCAGCCGCGAGGATGGCGGGGGTGGGAGGGAGCATCGAGAGATGGACGACAAGGACACACCGCGGGTAGGCGCCGCGGTCCGGCGCCGGCGCAGAACCCTGGGGCTCACGCTGGCCGCCGTCGCCGCGCGCAGCGGGCTCTCCGTGCCCTTCCTCAGCCAGATCGAGAACGAGCGCGCCCGCCCGAGCCCCCGCTCCCTCGACCGGGTCGCCGAGGCCCTGGAGACCTCCACCTCGCGGCTGCGGGACGCCGCCGACTCCGCGCGCGCGGTGGACGTCGTCCGGGCCGGGCAGGGCGAGGGCGTGCGCCGCGTGGTGCGCGGCCGCCACCAGCTCAGCGCCCTGGAGTTCAGCGGCGAGCCGGACCTGGGCCGCGAGTTCCAGCACCGCAACGACGAGATGATGTACGTCGTCGAGGGCGCCGTCGACGTCGAGGCCGAGGGCCAGGCCTACCGGCTGGCGCACGGCGACACCCTGTTCCTCTCCGGCGGGGTCCGCCACCGCTGGCGCGCCACCGTGCCCGGCACCCGCCTCCTGGTCGTCTCGGTGGCCGAGCACATCGACGCCACCTACGACTCGCGCCGCTGAGACCCGCCGCCCGATCACCCCGTACGCGCCGCGGCGGGCCGGGGCGGTGCGGGAGCCGCCGTCAGCGTTCCACCGAGCACCCCGGCCACCGTCCGCGTCCCCGCCACCGCCCACGCCGCCACCAGGACCGCGTACAGCGCCGCGGAGAGCCACGCCGGCGCGTCCAGCCCGGTGTGGCGCGCCAGCCCGGCCGCCCCGGTGACGCACGTGCCGACCGGGAAGGTGAAGGCCCACCACGTCATCGAGAACCCCATCCCGTCGCGCACCGCCCGCACCACCAGGGCCGCCGCCAGCGCCAGCCACAGCAGCGCGAAACCCGTCACCGGCACCCCGTACACCACCGCGAACGCCTCGAACGCCGAGGCGTACGGAGCCCCGACCGCGCCCCGAGCGGCGTCGGCGAGCTGGTTGACCGCGGTCGTGGACTGCCCGAGCGGCCCCAGGACCAGGAACAGCGTCGGGGCCGCCGCCGGCGGCAGCGGGCCGTGGTGGACCAGCCGCGCGAAGACCAGCGGCAGCACGACCAACGTCGCCAGCAGCGACAGGCCGAACATCGCGTAGCAGGCCAGGAGCAGCGTCGCGCGCCCCTGCCCGGCGGGGACGCGGGGCGCCAGCAGCGCGCCCTGCGAGGCCGAGACCATCGGCGCGACCAGGGGCAGCAGCCAGACCGGCGACGCGGCGCCGGGCGCGGGGCGATGGCGTACGACCATGAGGTACGGCACCGCCACCGCCGCCGCCAGCCCCACCGCCGTCCCGGCCGTGAACAGCACCGCGTCCACCGCGAGCGCGGCCCGCGCGCCCACCACGTCCCGGCCTGCCACCAGCGTCGCCCCGCCGACGGCGAGCAGCGCCATGGACAGGCAGCCGTAGAAGGGGGCGACGGCCGGGTCCAGCAGATGGGCGCGGGCCTGATCGCGGTGGCAGAGCCAGTGCCCGGCCCGCGCGGCGAGGACCACCGCGAGCAGGACCGCCGAGAGCGCCCACACGAGCGAGCAGGCGGCCCGCAGTCCGGGGACGGGGAACGGGAGCGCCGCGCCCGCGCTCGCGACGATCGCCGTGCCCATGACGCTCGCGTACCAGTTCGGGCCGATGTGCCGCAGCGACGGCAGCCGCGTCCTGCGGGGGAGGGCGGCGGGCTGCACCGGGGTCCGGGTCTGCGGGAGGACGGCCATGCCGCGAGTCTTCGCGCCCGCGCCCGCGCCCACCAGGGACCCCGTTCCTATGAGGTCATAAGCTGGCTTGATGACCGGCGACCCGCACACCCCCCGCGCCCCCCTCGCCCACCGGGTCCCCGACCTCGGGGCGCTGGAGCTGCTGCTGGCCGTCGCCCGCCACGGCAGCCTCGGCCGGGCCGCGCGGGACGTCGGCGTCACCCAGCCCGCCGCCTCCAGCCGCGTCCGCTCCATGGAACGGCAGCTCGGCGTCGCCCTGCTGGACCGCTCCCCGCGCGGCTCCCGGCTCACCGAGGCGGGTGCGCTGGTCACCGACTGGGCGCGCCGGATCGTCGAGGCCGCCGAGGCGTTCGACGCGGGCGCGCAGGCGCTGCGCGACCGCCGCGACTCCCGGCTGCGGGTGGCCGCCAGCATGACCATCGCCGAGTACCTGCTGCCGGGCTGGCTGATCGCACTGCGCGCGCAGCGGCCGGACACCGCGGTCTCGCTCCTGGCCGGCAACTCCGCGGCCGTCGCCCGGCGCCTGGTCGCCGGCGAGGCCGACCTGGGCTTCGTCGAGGGGCTGTCGACACCCGAGGGCCTCGACGGCACCGTCATCGCCCATGACCGGCTGGTCGTGGCGGTCGCCCCCGTCCACCCGTGGGCCCGCCGCACCGCCCCGCTCCCGCCCGGCGAACTCGCCGCCGCCCCGCTCATCCTGCGCGAGCACGGCTCCGGCACCCGCCAGGTCCTGGACGCCGCGCTCGCCGTGCACGGGGGCCTGGCCCGGCCGCTGTTGGAGCTGTCCTCCACCACGGCGGTCAAGGGCGCGGCCGAGTCCGGCGCCGGCCCCTGCGTCCTCAGCGAGCTGGCCGTCGGCGAGGAGCTGGCCGCCCGCCGCCTGGTGCGGGTCCCCGTCGCGGGCGTACGGCTGCGCCGCCAACTGCGCGCCGTGTGGCCCGCGGGCCACCGGCCCACCGGCCCGGCCCGCGACCTGCTCGCCCTGACCGGCCGCCCCGCCTGACCCCGCGCACCTTTCGGGGGCGGCGGAGCCGGACCCTAGAGTGGTCGGCATGAGTCACGTGACGCCGCCCGGCTGGTATCCGGACACGGGTGCACCCGGCGCCGAACGCTGGTGGGACGGCACGGCCTGGACCGCCCACACCCGTCCGCTCACCGCGGCCCACCCCGCGCCCGGCGCGGCGGTCCCCGCCCCGCCGCTGCCCCTGCCGCACCAGCGCGCCGCCCCGGACGGCTCCGGGAGCGGCGGGAGGCGCGGGAGGGCCGCGGCGCTCACGCTCTGCGGCGTGCTGGTCCTGGCCGCCGCCGCCACGGGGGCCGTCCTGCTGGCCCGCGGCGACAGCGGTGCGGAGGCCGCCCCGGCGGCGACGGCCTCCGCGCCGGCGCCCGCCGCGCTGCCCACGACGGCCGTCCCCTCCGCCGGGCCCGACCCGGCCGAGGACCCCTCCGTCCTGGTCGACCAGCTCAACGGGATCACCCTGCCGGTGCCGGACGGCTGGGAGAAGCCGGCCGGCACCGCCGAGGACGTGCCCACCATCCGCACGGCGCAGGCCCACGACTGCCCCGAGTCCTCCGCGAGCTTCTGCCACCACGGCACCGTCACCACCCGAACGGCCCAGGCGGGGGAGAGCGACCCCGAGGCCCTGGCCGAGGCCGACATCGCCGCCGCGGCCGAACGGGCCTACGGAGAGGACCTCGTCGGCCGGCGCACCCACGGCGGCATCACGTCCCACGAGGTGCTCACGTCGGAAGCGGTGGCCGTCGCCGGGCGCACCGGACACCTGGTGCGCTGGCGGGTGACCACCGGCAAGGGCCCCGGCGGTGTGGTGCAGTCCCTCGCCTTCCCCTCGGCGGTGGGCAGCGAGTCCCCGGTGATCGTCCGGTTCGCCTTCGACGCGGGCGTGCCGGGGCTGCCGCTCTCCCTGATGGACACGATCACCCGCTCCATCCGCCCTCTCGGGGACAGCGCGACCGGCGGCGGCGTGGGCGCGTCGATCGGCCCCTGAGCACCGGCCGCCGGGCGGGGCCGGCCGGTCAGAGGAAGGTGCGGCCCTCGCCCCGGTACGTCGGAACCTCCGCCACCACCCGGTCGCCCTCGACCAGGTGCAGCGCGGCGAACCGCTCGCACAGCTCCCCGGCCTTGGCGTGCCGGAACCACACCTTGTCGCCGATCAGCAGGTCGTCGGCGGGCGAGCCCAGCAGCGGCGTCTGCACCTCGCCCGCGCCCTCCCTCGGGTCGTACCGCAGCCCCTCGGGCAGATACGGCGCCGGCGACCGGTCCGCGCCGGCCGCGCCGGACGCCGGATAGCCGCCGCCCAGCACCGTCACCACCCCGACGCCCGGCCGCCGCACCACGGGCTGGGCGAACAGGGCCGCCGGGCGGCCGGTGAACGACGTGTAGTCGTCGAACAGCCGGGGCACGTACAGCCCCGATCCGGCGGCTATCTCCGTCACCGCCGCCTCGGCCGCCGTGTGCTGCACGCTGCCGGTGCCGCCGCCGTTGACGAACTCCAGGTCCGGCGCGACCGCGCGGACCGCCCGCACCGCCTCGGCCCGCCGCACCGCCAGCTCCCTGCGGGCGGCGGCCTGCATCAGCCGGATCGCCCGCGCCCGCAGCGGCCGCCCCGCGGGCGCGTCGCCGACGCCCGCCACATGGCCCTCGTACGCCATCAGCCCCACCAGCCGGAACCCCGGCCTGCGCGCCACCGACCGGGCCAGGTCGGCCAGGAGCGCGGGGGAGTGCAGCGGGGAGCGCAGGGCCCCGACGCGTATCCGGCCCCCCAGCAGCCGCAGCGAGGCGTCCAGCTCCAGGCAGACCCGGATCTCCTCCCGCCCCCCGGCCCGCGACGCGTCGATCAGCTCCAACTGCGCGGGGTCGTCGACCGTCACCGTCACCGAGGCGGCCAGCTTCGGATCGGCGGCCAGCTCGGCGAACGCCGCCCGGTCGGCCGACGGATAGGCCAGCAGGACGTCCTCGAACCCGGCCCGCGCCAGCCACACCGACTCCGCCAGCGTGAACGACATCACCCCGGCGAATCCGGGGCGCGCGAGCACCCGCTCCAGCAGGGCCCGGCACCGCACCGACTTGCTCGCCACCCGCACCGGCTTCCCCGCCGCCCGGCCCACCAGATCGTCGGCGTTGGCGTCGAACGCGTCGAGGTCGACGACCGCGACCGGGGCGTCGAGATGGGCGGTGGCCCGGTCGTACCGGGTCCGGTCAGCGGCGCGGGCAGTCATGGCCGCAGCTTGCCAGAGAGCCTCCGCCACTGGGTAGGGGCGCGTTCGCGGCAGATCACCGCCCACCGGGGCGTCCCGTCCCCCGAGGCCCGCCCGCAGCCCGTAGAGTGTCGGCACGCGAGCACCGCCGGGCCTGCCGGGGCGGTGCTCCGCAGTGGTCGGTACGAGCATGTTGTACGCAGGGGGCCCGATGAGTACCGAAGCGCGGCGCGCTCCCGTGCCGCCCCGCCCGAGCGCCCCTCCCGCCCCGCCGCCCCCGTTCCGGTCCGCCGCGGGAACCGTCCCGCCGCCCCCGTACGCCCCGCCGGCCCGGTACGGCCACCCGCTGCCGCCCGACCCGGCCGGCCCCCTCCCCGCCCCGCCCCGGCGGGGGTGGCGCGGCGCCTCGGCCGCCGCCTGCGTGGTGCTCGGGCTCGGCCTGATCGGCGGGGCGGCCACCGGCGCCTGGCTGACCGGCGACTCCTCGGCCGAGCCCACCCGCACCCCGTACGCCGTCGGCCGCGCGGCCTGGCACAGCGTCCCCGTCGACACGCTTTTCCCGCCCACGCTCCACGGCCGGGGGGCGGGCCCCGGCTCCACCCACCGCACCTGGACCCGGCTCGCCGTCGCCGCCGACAGCACCTGCGCCGAGGGCATGGACCCCCTCCTCCTCGCCGCCCTGCGGCCCGTCGGCTGCGCACGGCTGGTGCGCGCCACCTACACCGACGCCACCCGCTCCGGCGTCACCACCGTGGGCCTGGTCTTCACCGAGGCCGACGCCCCGGCGATGCGCGCCCTGCGCGCCCGGTTCGCCGAACAGGGGCTCGCCGCGCGCAGGGACCTCATGCCGCGCCCGTACGCCCCCCGGGGCGGCGTCGCCGCCTCCTTCGGCGACCGGCAGCGCGCCAGTTGGACGGTCAACCCGCTCACCGAGATCCCCGTCGTCGTCCTCGCGGTCTCCGGCTTCGCGGACGGCCGCCCCGTCGACGCCCCGCAGCCCGCGGCCGCGGCCATGGCGGAGGGGGCTGCGACGGACGTCGCCCAGGCCGGGCTGGGCCACGAGGCGAAGGGCATCGCGGACCGGGTGGAACGAGGGCTGCGCACGACCGTCGCCGCCCTCGCGGAGCCGCCGGCGTGACCCGGCGCCCCCGCCGCGTGCTCGCCGCGGCCTGCGCCGCCGCCGTCCTCGCGCTCGCCCCCGCCGCCCCCGCCCGCGCGGACGCCATCCGGGACCAGCAGTGGGCCCTCGCCGCCCTGCGCACCGACCGCGCCTGGCAGACCACGCGGGGGCAGGGCGTCACCGTCGCCGTCCTGGACACCGGGGTCGACGACGCCCACCCCGACCTGGCGGGCCAGGTGCTCCCCGGCAAGGACCTCGTCGGCTTCGGCGCCGGGCGCGGCGACGCCTCCTGGGCCCTGCACGGCACCGCGATGGCCGGGATCATCGCCGGACGCGGCAACGGGCCGGGGCGCGCCGACGGCGTCCTCGGCATCGCCCCGGAGGCCCGCATCCTGCCGGTCCGGGTGATCCTGGAGTCCAAGGACCCGGCTCGCGCCAAGGCCCGCACGTCCCGCGGCACCGCGCTCGCCGACGGCATCCGCTGGGCCGCGGACCACGGCGCCGACGTCATCAACCTCTCGCTGGGCGACGACAGCGAGTCCGCCCACCCCGATCCCGGCGAGGACTCCGCCATCCAGTACGCCCTGGCCAAGGGGGTCCCCGTCATCGCCTCGGCCGGCAACGGCGGCGAGAAGGGCGACCGGGCCTCCTACCCCGCCGCGTACCCCGGAGTGATCGCCGTCGCCGCCGTCGACCGGCACGGCGCGCACGCCCCGTTCTCCACCCGCCGCTGGTACGCCACCGTCAGCGCCCCCGGCGTCGACATCGTGGTCGCCAACCCCGACGGCCACTACTACATCGAGTGGGGCACCTCGGCCGCCGCCGCCTTCGTCTCGGGCGCGGTCGCGCTGGTCCGCGCCGCCCACCCCGGACTCAGCCCGGCCCAGATCAAGGAACTGCTCGCCGACACCGCCCGCGACGCCCCCGCGGCGGGGCGCGACGACGCCCGCGGCTACGGCGTCGTCGATCCGGCGGCGGCCGTGGAGGCGGGGGCCCGGCTGCGCCCGGCGGACGTGCGCGCTCAGGCCGGGCCGACCGGGCACCGGGGGCGCTACTTCGGCGCGGGCCCCACCCCGCCCGCCCCCGGGGAGGCGGCGGCCCACTGGGCGGCCCCGCTCGCGGGCGGCCTCGGCGCGGTGCTGCTGGCCCTCGCCGTGGTCCTGTGGCGCGGCCGGAACACCGGTGGCGCCTGAGCGGGCCGGCGCGTCTCCCTGCCGTCCGGACGGCAGGGACCAGGCACTACGCTCGTCCCGTGGAGCTCAAGAACATCCCGGACCCCGGTTTCTCCGACGACGACGGCTCGGCGCCGCCCGCTCTGACGCGGGCGCTGGAGGCCTGGTCCCGAGACCGGAGCGCCGTCGGCCCGGTCCTCGCGGCCCTGCGCGGCGCCCGGCTCCTGGTCCCCGTCGTCGCCGTCCTCGGCGAGGTCGAGGAGGACGAGCGGGGGCTGCGGCGCGAGAAGACCAGCGACATGGCCGTCCCCACTCTCCAGGCGGGCGACCGGCGCGCGCTCCCCGCCTTCACCTCGACGGACTCCCTGGCCCGCTGGGACCCCGACGCCCGCCCCGTCGCCGTACCGCTGCACCAGGCGCTCCAGGCCGCCGCCCACGAGAAGGCCGACACCGTCGTGCTGGACCTGGCCGGCCCCGTCGCCTTCGAGCTGACCGGGCAGGCGCTCCTGGCGCTCGCCGAGAACCGCGCCAGCACCGACCCGCTCCAGGACCCCGCGGTGGTCGCCGCCGTGCGCGAGGCCGTGGCGGCCGAGCCCGCCGTCGTCCGGGCCCACCTCGGCCCCGGCAGCGCGGACGGCACCCTCGCCCTCGTCCTCGCCCCGGACGCGTCGCCCGCCGAGGCGGCCCGCCGGGTCGCCGGCGCGCTCTCGGCCAGCGAGGTCCTGCGGGCCCGGCTGGTCAGCGGCCTCGACCTCGCCGTGCTGCCCGCCGGGGCGTCGGCGCCGGGCGAGCCCCTGTTCGTCCGCTGACGCGACGGAGCCCGCCGCCCCGCGCGGGGCGGCGGGCTCCGTCGTACGCGGAAGGAGGGCGGTCAGCCGTAGACGGGGCCGGTGTACTTCTCACCGGGGCCCTGGCCCACCTCGTCCGGCACCAGCGAGGCCTCGCGGAAGGCCAACTGGAGCGACTTCAGGCCGTCGCGCAGCGGCGAGGCGTGGAAGGAGCTGATCTCCGTGGCACTCGCGTCCAGCAGGCCGGCCAGGGCGTGCACCAGCTTCCGGGCCTCGTCCAGGTCCTTGTGCTCCTCGCCCTCCTCGGTCAGGCCGAGCTTGACGGCGGCCGCGCTCATCAGGTTGACGGCGACCGTCACGATCACCTCGACCGCGGGGACCTCCGCGATGTCGCGGGCCATGTCGTCGAAGCCGGGGCTGTCACTGCTGGGGGTCGCGTCGCTCATGCCCCACACGATAAGGCCAGGCCGCGGCCCTCCCGTCGGCGGGAGCCAGGAGACGGAGGATTGGTGCACGCGTGGGCGGGGTGCTAACCTTGTGTAACGACCGGCCGGACACCTATGTGCCCGGCCCACAAGTGGAGGCTCCGATCTCCCACCTGGCCGCCCCGAGGGGCGGCGGGTCACCGGTCAGGCGGCGACCATCGTTCCGTACGGACGATGGGCCCGCCCGATAGCCCCGCGGTTCACCGCGGCGGTGTTCCGGTAGTTCCTGGAGCCCCGCCTGTGTCCCGTCCGGGGCATTTTTGCGCTTCCGGCTCGGTTGGTCTCACGAAAACAGACGTTACGCGGCTGTCCGCCAGACGGCCGCGTGGTGCTACCGAGGAGGATCCATCAGCGCCGAGCCCCGCATCAACGACCGGATTCGCGTTCCCGAGGTGCGACTTGTCGGGCCCAGCGGCGAGCAGGTCGGGATCGTTCCGCTTGCCAAGGCCCTGGAACTCGCACAGGAGTACGACCTCGACCTGGTCGAGGTGGCGGCGACCGCCCGTCCGCCCGTGTGCAAGCTCATGGACTACGGGAAGTTCAAGTACGAGTCGGCCATGAAGGCCCGTGAGGCGCGCAAGAACCAGGCGCACACGGTCATCAAGGAGATGAAGCTCCGGCCGAAGATCGACCCGCACGACTATGACACCAAGAAGGGTCATGTCGTCAGGTTCCTCAAGCAGGGCGACAAGGTCAAGATCACGATCATGTTCCGTGGTCGTGAGCAGTCCCGCCCCGAACTGGGCTTCCGACTGCTTCAGCGTCTCGCTTCGGACGTCGAGGACCTCGGCTTCATCGAGTCGAGCCCGAAGCAGGACGGCCGGAACATGATCATGGTTCTGGGCCCGCACAAGAAGAAGACCGAAGCCATGGCCGAGGCCCGCGAGGCCCAGGCCGCCCGCAAGGCGGAGCGTCAGGGTTCGTCCGACGCCGCGTCCGAGGGCGACACCGCCGAGGCTCCGGCCGACGCGGCCGAGGCTCCGGCCGAGACACCCTCCGAGGCGTGACCTCCGGGGCCGCCAACCAGGCGGCCCCAGGGTCCCCCCGGAGTCCCATAGAGATCTGACGCCCCTGCTGTCCGGTGCCCCGCATCGTGAGGGGCGCCACTGACGAGGAGAGAACGGCGCGATGCCGAAGAACAAGACGCACAGCGGTGCCAGCAAGCGCTTCAAGATCACCGGCTCCGGCAAGGTGCTCCGCGAGAGGGCCGGCAAGCGCCACCTTCTCGAGCACAAGTCGTCCAAGAAGACCCGCTCGCTGACCGGCACGGTCGTCGTGGCTCCGGCCGACGCCAAGAAGATCAAGAAGCTTCTCGGCAAGTGAGGCCCGGCCTCCGGCGCACGCCGGAGGCGGGACCTCGATCACACCGGGACCAATTCGTTTCCGGGCCGTGTGACGACCACCACGGCCCCGCTACAAGGAGTTAACAAGTGGCACGCGTCAAGCGGGCAGTCAACGCCCACAAGAAGCGCCGGGCGATCCTCGAAGCCGCCAGCGGCTACCGCGGTCAGCGCTCGCGTCTGTACCGCAAGGCCAAGGAGCAGGTCACCCACTCCCTGGTCTACAACTACAACGACCGCAAGAAGCGCAAGGGCGACTTCCGTCAGCTCTGGATCCAGCGCATCAACGCCGCCGCCCGCCAGAACGGCATGACGTACAACCGCCTCATCCAGGGGCTGAAGGCCGCCAACATCGAGGTGGACCGCAAGATCCTGGCCGAGCTCGCGGTCAACGACGCCAACGCGTTCGCCGCCCTCGTCGAGGTCGCTCAGAAGGCCCTCCCGAGCGACGTCAACGCCCCGAAGGCCGCCTGATCCAGGCGCCCCTTCCAGGTAAGCGAACCGGACCCGCAGGCGCACGCCGCCTGCGGGTCCGGTGCGTCGGACCCGCCGGGCACCCCCACCGACACAGCCGTACGCAGAGAGGCTCGCCGCCGACCATGGGCACCCCCGAACTGATCTCCCCGCGTTCCCCGCGCGTCGCCGCCGCCCGCCGGCTGGCCAGACGGAACTTCCGCGGCAAGGAGCGCAGGTTCATCGCCGAGGGACCGCAGGCCGTGCGCGAGGCCGCCGCCCACCGGGGGAGCGACGGCGGGCCGACCCTCGTCGAGCTGTTCGCCACCCCCGAGGCCGCCGACCGGTACGCCGACATCGTCGCGTCCGCCCACGCGGCGGGCGCCCGCGTCCACCTGGCCGACGACGGCGTCCTCGCCGACGTCTCGCAGACCGTCACCCCGCAGGGCCTGATCGGCGTCTGCCGCTTCCTGGACTCCCCCTTCGAGGAGATCCTCGCGGCCCGGCCCGCCCTGGTGGCCGTCCTGGCCAACGTGCGCGACCCCGGCAACGCCGGCACGGTGCTGCGCTGCGCCGACGCGGCGGGCGCGGACGCCGTGGTGCTGACCGACGCCTCGGTCGACCTCTACAACCCCAAGTCCGTGCGCGCCTCGGTCGGCTCGCTCTTCCACCTGCCCGTCGCGGTGGGCGTCCCCGTCGACCAGGCCGTACGGGGCCTGCGCGACGCCGGGGTGCGCATCCTCGCCGCCGACGGGGCCGGGGCCGACGACCTGGACGACGAGCTGGACGCGGGCACCATGGGCACCCCCACCGCCTGGATCTTCGGCAACGAGGCCTGGGGGCTCCCGGAGGAGACCCGCGCGCTCGCCGACGCCGTCGTCCGGGTGCCGATCCACGGCAAGGCCGAGAGCCTCAACCTGGCCACCGCGGCCGCCGTCTGCCTCTACGCCTCGGCGCGCGCCCAGCGCCCCCGGCGCACCCCCGACGCGTGACGGAGCACGCCGCCCGACGGCCGCCACCGGGCGGCGCGGGCCATGCGCCCCCCCTCCCGCGGCGCACCCCCGCCGCACGCCCCCCGCAGGGTGTCGCCGCTTCGCCCGTCACTAGTAGGGTGACGGGCGCGGGGGCCCACTGCGCCGGTTCGAGAGGTGGGGATACGGGAGGATGGCTGTCGGCATGAGTTCGCCGCGTCCACCGCACACCGCTGCCCAGCGCGCCGGGGACGGGCAGCCGGCCCCGGACGGCGGCCCCGGCACCGCCGTCGACCCCGACGACCTGCCCGACGGCCTCGTCGTCGCCGACGAGCGCGGACGCGTCGTCTGCTTCAACGCCGCAGCCGCCCGCATCACCGCCACCCCCCGCGCCGAAGCGCTCGGCCGCCCCCTGGACGCCGCCCTGCCGCTGGAGGACCTCAAGGGCAAGCGCTGGTGGCCCCTGACCGACCCCTACGGCGGCCTCGCCACCCGCACCGGCCAGCCCGAGCGCAACCTGCTGCTCCCCGGCGGCCGCGAGGTCCTCGTCTCCGCCCGCTACGTACGCGACCGGCCCGCCGGCCCGGTCCGCCGGGTCGTGGTCTGCCTGCGCGGCACCGAGGCCCGCCGCCGCACCGAGCGCAGCCACGCGGAGCTGATCGCCACCGTCGCCCACGAGCTGCGCTCGCCGCTCACCTCGGTCAAGGGCTTCACCGCCACCCTGCTGGCCAAGTGGGAGCGGTTCACCGACGACCAGAAGCGGCTGATGCTGGAGACCGTCGACGCGGACGCCGGCCGGGTCACCCGGCTCATCGCCGAACTGCTCGACATCTCCCGCATCGACTCCGGCCGCCTGGAGCTCCGCCGCCAGATGGTCGACGTCCGCGCCGCCGTCGAGCGCCACGTCCAGGCCCTCACCGCGGGCGGCCAGGACCCCGACCGCTTCCACGTGCGCACCCGAGGGCCGCTGCCCGACCTGTGGGCCGACCCCGACAAGGTCGACCAGGTCCTCGGCAACCTCCTGGAAAACGCGGTGCGCCACGGCGAGGGAACCGTCACCATCGAGGTCGCACCGGCGCCCGCGCCGGGGACCAGAGACGAGACGGGAACGGCTGTCACCGTGAGCGACGAAGGACCGGGCATCCCCGAGGAGTCGATGAGCCGCGTCTTCACCCGCTTCTGGCGGGGGAGCAAGCGCGGCGGCACCGGCCTCGGCCTCTACATCGTCAAGGGCATCGTCGAGGCGCACGGCGGCACGATCACCGTCCGCCGGGGGCCCGGCGGCGGCGCCCAGTTCCGCCTCGTCCTGCCGGTCAGCGCCCCCGCGCACCTGACCTGGAACGGCGGCAGGAGGGGCTGAGCGCCCCGCGGGCCCGGCGACCGCCCGGCGGCCCGTAGACTCGACCTTTGGCACCTTTGCGTCCTGCGGTCTCCAGCGGGGCCGCGCCACCAGCCAATCGGAAGCACGGGAAGAGATGTCGGCACCGAACAAGTCGTACGACCCAGTCGAGGTCGAGGCACTGAAACCGGAAGAGATCGAGCGCCTGCGGGACGAGGCGTTCGCCGCCTTCGCCGCCGCCGGCGACCTCGACGCGCTCGCCCAGGCGAAGACCGCGCACACCGGAAGCGCCTCGCCGCTGTCCCTCGCCAACCGCGAGATCGGCGCCCTGCCCCCGCAGGCCAAGGCCGAGGCGGGCAAGCGCGTGGGCCAGGCCCGCGGAGCCGTCTCCAAGGCGCTCGCCGCCCGGCAGGCCGAGCTGGAGGCCGAGCGGGACGCCCGCGTGCTCGTCGAGGAGGCCGTGGACGTCACGCTGCCCTACGACCGCGTACCCGCGGGCGCCCGCCACCCCCTCACGACGATGATGGAGCGCGTCGCGGACGTCTTCGTGGCCATGGGCTACGAGATCGCCGAGGGCCCCGAGGCCGAGGCGGAGTGGTTCAACTTCGACGCCCTGAACTTCGTGCCGGACCACCCGGCCCGCCAGATGCAGGACACCTTCTTCGTCCAGGGCGCCACCCCCGACGGCAGGCTGACCGAGGGCGACGAGTCCGGCGTGGTGCTGCGCACGCACACCTCGCCGGTCCAGGCCCGCTCCCTGCTGGAGCGCACGCCGCCCGTCTACGTGGTCTGCCCCGGCCGGGTCTACCGCACCGACGAGCTGGACGCCACGCACACCCCGGTCTTCCACCAGATCGAGCTGCTCGCCGTCGACGAGGGCCTGACCATGGCCGACCTCAAGGGCACCCTCGACCACATGGTCCAGGCGCTCTTCGGGCCGGACATGAAGACCCGGCTGCGGCCGAACTTCTTCCCGTTCACCGAGCCGTCCGCCGAGATGGACATGGTCTGCTACGTCTGCCGCGGCGAGTCCGTCGGCAACCCGGACCGCCCCTGCCGCACCTGCGGCAGCGAGGGCTGGATCGAGCTGGGCGGCTGCGGCATGGTCAACCCCAAGGTGCTCACCGCCTGCGGCGTCGACCCCCGGAAGTACAGCGGATTCGCCTTCGGGTTCGGCATCGAACGGATGCTGATGTTCCGCCACAACGTCGAGGACATGCGAGACATGGTCGAGGGCGACGTCCGGTTCACCCGGCCGTTCGGGATGGAGATCTGATGCGCGTCCCGCTTTCCTGGCTGCGGGAGTACGTCGACCTGCCGGCGACGGAGACCGGCCGTGACGTACAGGCCAAGCTCGTCTCCGTCGGGCTGGAGGTCGAGACCGTCGAGCAGATCGGGGCGGGCCTCAAGGGCCCCCTGGTCGTCGGCGAGGTCCTGACCATCGAGGAGCTGGAGGGCTTCAAGAAGCCCATCCGCTTCTGCACCGTCGACGTCGGCTCCGCCAACGGCACCGGCGAACCGCAGGAGATCGTCTGCGGCGCCCGCAACTTCTCCGTCGGCGACAAGGTCGTCGTCGTCCTGCCCGGCGCGGTCCTGCCCGGCGACTTCGCGATCGCCGCCCGCAAGACGTACGGCAAGACCTCGCACGGCATGATCTGCTCCACCGACGAGCTGGGCATGGGCGACGACGGGACGCAGGGCATCATCGTGCTCCCGCCGGAGCACGAGGCCGGCGCCGACGCGATCGAGCTGCTCCAGCTCGTCGACGAGGTCCTCGACATCGCCGTCACCCCCGACCGGGGCTACTGCCTGTCGATGCGCGGCGTCGCCCGCGAGACCGCCACCGCGTACGGGCTGCCGCTGCGCGACCCGGCGCTCCTGGACGTGCCCGCGCCCAACGCGTACGGCTACCCGGTCCGGATCTCCGAGCCCACCCGCTGCGACCGTTTCACCGCGCGCACCGTCACCGGCCTCCAGCCCGAGGCCCGCACGCCGATCTGGCTGAGCCGCCGCCTCCAGAAGGCCGGGATGCGGCCCGTCTCGCTGGCCGTGGACGTCACCAACTACGTGATGCTGGAGCTCGGCCAGCCGCTGCACGCCTACGACCGCGGCCGCCTCGCCGGACCCATCGGCGTGCGCCGCGCCCAGCAGGGCGAGAAGCTGACCACGCTGGACGGCGCCGTGCGCGTGCTGGACGCCGAGGACCTGGTCATCACCGACGAGCGCGGGCCGATCGGCCTCGCGGGCGTCATGGGCGGCGCGAACACCGAGATCGCCGACGGCGAGGACGGGCACACCGCCGAGGTCGTCATCGAGGCCGCGCACTTCGACCCGATCTCGATCGCCCGCACCGCCCGCCGCCACAAGCTCTCCTCCGAGGCGTCCAAGCGCTTCGAGCGGGGCGTCGACCCGCAGGCCGCCGCCGCCGCCGCGCAGCGCACCGTCGACCTGCTGGTCCTCCTGGCGGGTGGCACCGCCGAGGCCGGGGTCACCGAGATCACCGCGCCCTCCGCCCCGCGCACCGTCGCCATGCCGGCCGACCACCCGGACCGGGTCGCCGGCGTCGCCTACGGCCGCGAGACCGTCGTCCGCCGCCTCCAGGAGGTCGGCTGCGACGTCTACGGGCAGGACGAGCTGATCGTCACCGTCCCGTCCTGGCGGCCCGACCTGAGCGAGCCGAACGACCTGGCCGAAGAGGTCATCCGGCTGGAGGGCTACGAGAACCTGCCCTCCACCCTGCCGACGCCCCCCTCCGGCCGCGGGCTCACCGACCGCCAGCGGCTGCACCGCCGCATCGGGCGCGCGCTGGCCGCCGCCGGGTACGTCGAGGCGCTGAGCTACCCCTTCATCGGGGACGCCGTGCTGGACCAGCTCGGCCTGGAGGCGGACGACGCCCGCCGCCGCACGGTCAAGCTCGTCAACCCGCTCTCCGACGAGGAGCCGGCGCTGCGCACCACGCTGCTGCCGGGCCTCCTGGGCGCGCTGCGGCGCAACGACGGCCGCGGCGGCCACGACCTCGCGCTGTTCGAGACCGGTCTCGTCTTCCGGCCCACCGGCGAGGAGACGGCCGCCGTCCGGCTCCCCGTCGACCGCCGGCCCACCGACGAGGAGGTCGCCGCCCTGGACGCGGCCCTGCCGCGGCAGCCGCGCCGCGCCGCCGTCGTCCTCGCGGGGGCCCGCGAGCAGGCCGGCTGGTGGGGTAAGGGGACCCCGGCGACCTGGGCGGACGCCGTCGAGGCAGCCCGGACCATCGCCGCGGAGGCCGGAGTCGAGGTCACGGTCCGCGCCGACCGGCACGCCCCGTGGCACCCCGGCCGCTGCGCCGCGCTGTACGTCACCGTGGACGGCGAGGAGACCCTCTTCGGCCACGCCGGCGAACTGCACCCGCGGGTCGTCAAGGCGCTCCACCTGCCCGAGCGGACCTGCGCCGCCGAGGTCGAGCTGGACGTGCTGGAGCGGGCCGTCGACGGCCCGCTCGAGGCGCCCAGGATCTCCACGTTCCCGGTCGCGACCCAGGACGTGGCCCTCGTCGTCGCCGAGGACGTCCCGGCCGCCGAGGTGGAGCGGGCGCTGCGCGAGGGCGCGGGCGGGCTCCTGGAGTCGCTGCGCCTGTTCGACGTCTTCACCGGCGAGCAGATCGGCGGGGGCAACAAGTCCCTGGCGTACGCGCTGCGCTTCCGCGCCGCCGACCGCACGCTGACCGTCGAGGAGGCGTCCGCCGCCCGCGACAGCGCGGTCGCCCTCGCCGCCGAGCGCACGGGCGCGGTGCTGCGCGGGGCGTAGCACCGTCGTGAGCGTGGGGAAGGGGGGCGTCCGACCGGACGCGCCCCCTCCCTTTCCCCCCGCCCCCCCCGCGCGCCCGACGGAGGAGGCCCGAAAAAGACGGGCCCCCCACCGCTCTGGGGGGGGGTCCCCCCTTTT
>NZ_JBVJCD010000032.1:0-73046 GCF_055588985.1 Streptomyces sp. NPDC041970 | reverse complement strand
ATTCCCTCCCGCACGCCCCCGCTTCCCCCCCCCCCCTCCCCCCTCCCTCCCCCCCCCCCCCCCCCCCCCCCCCCCCCCCCCCCCCCCCCCCCCCCCCCCCCCCCCCCCCCCCCCCCCCCCCCCCCCCCCCCGGCCGAGGAGGACGCGCTGTCAGTGCCCGCAAGTAGGGTGTGAGGCATGGCAGACCCCTCCAGCTACCGTCCCAGGCCGGGAGAGATCCCCGACTCCCCGGGGGTCTACAGGTTCCGCGACGAGCACCGCCGGGTGATCTACGTCGGGAAGGCCAAGAACCTCCGCCAGCGCCTGGCCAACTACTTCCAGGACCTCGCGGGCCTCCACCCGCGCACGCGCACCATGGTCACCACCGCCGCCTCCGTCGAGTGGACGGTCGTGTCCACCGAGGTAGAGGCGCTCCAGCTCGAGTACTCCTGGATCAAGGAGTACGACCCCCGGTTCAACGTCAAGTACCGCGACGACAAGAGCTACCCCTACCTCGCGGTCACGCTGAACGAGGAGTTCCCCCGCGTCCAGGTCATGCGCGGCGCCAAGAAGAAGGGCGTGCGCTACTTCGGACCGTACGGCCACGCCTGGGCGATCCGCGAGACGGTCGACCTGATGCTGCGCGTCTTCCCCGTGCGCACCTGCTCCGCGGGCGTCTTCAAGAACGCCGCGCGCACCGGCCGCCCCTGCCTCCTCGGCTACATCGGCAAGTGCTCGGCCCCCTGCGTCGGCCGGGTCACCCCCGAGGAGCACCGCGAGCTGGCCGACGACTTCTGCGACTTCATGGCCGGACGCACCGGCGCCTACATCCGCCGCCTGGAGCAGGACATGGCGCAGGCGGCCGAGGACATGGAGTACGAGCGCGCCGCCCGCCTCCGCGACGACGCCGGGGCGCTCAGGCGGGCCATGGAGAAGAGCGCCGTCGTCCTCGCGGACGCCACCGACGCCGATCTGATCGCCGTCGCGGAGGACGAGCTGGAGGCGGCCGTCCAGATCTTCCACGTACGCGGCGGCCGGGTGCGCGGCCAGCGCGGCTGGGTCACCGACAAGGTCGAGGCGGTCGACACCTCCGGCCTCGTCGAACACGCCCTCCAGCAGTTGTACGGGGAGGAGCGGGGCGACGCCGTCCCCAAGGAGGTCCTGGTCCCGGCGCTGCCCGAGGACGCCGAGGCGGTCTCCCAGTGGCTCGCCGAGCGCCGGGGCGCCCAGGTCAGCCTGCGCATCCCGCAGCGCGGCGACAAGAAGGACCTCATGGCCACGGTCCAGCGCAACGCCCAGCAGGCGCTCGGCCTGCACAAGACCAAGCGCGCCTCCGACCTGACCACCCGCTCCCGCGCCCTGGAGGAGATCGCCGAGGCGCTGGGCCTGGACACCGCCCCGCTGCGCATCGAGTGCTACGACATCTCCCACCTCCAGGGCGACGACGTGGTGGCCTCCATGGTCGTCTTCGAGGACGGCCTCGCCCGCAAGAGCGAGTACCGCCGCTTCCAGATCAAGGGGTTCGAGGGCCAGGACGACGTCCGCTCGATGCACGAGGTGATCGGCCGCCGCTTCAAGCGCTACCTCCAGGACAAGGAGCGCACGGGGGAGTGGGAGCAGACCCCCGACGCCGCCCCCGGCGCCCCGGCCGCCGTGGACCCCCTGGCCGCCACCGGCCCGGCGGTGAGCGGTCCCGCCCCCGCCGACGACGGTGAGCCCCGCGAGGACGACGGCCGGCCCAAGCGGTTCGCCTACCCGCCCCAGCTCGTCGTCGTCGACGGCGGGCAGCCCCAGGTCGCCGCGGCCCGCCGCGCCCTGGACGAGCTGGGCATCGACGACATCGCCGTCTGCGGCCTCGCCAAGCGCCTGGAGGAGGTCTGGCTCCCCGGCGACGACGACCCGGTCGTCCTGCCCCGCACCAGTGAGGGCCTCTACCTCCTCCAGCGCATCCGCGACGAGGCCCACCGCTTCGCCCTCGCCTACCAGCGCGCCAAGCGGGCCAAGCGCCTGCGCCGCAGCCCCCTGGACGACGTGGCCGGCCTCGGCGAGACCCGGAAGCAGGCGCTGATCAAGCACTTCGGCTCGGTGAAGAAGCTCCGGCAGGCGACAATCGACGACATCTGCGAGATCCCTGGAATAGGGCGCAGGACGGCGGAATCGGTGGCCGCGGCCCTCGCCTCGGCCGCCCCTGCGGCGCCCGCCGTGAACACGGCCACAGGAGAGATCATGGAAGAGGACGACGGGGGCACCGCATGACCGAGCACACGCACGACAGCGCCCAGCGCACCGGCTCCACGCCCGGCGCAGCGGCACGGGACGACCAGGACACCCGCCCAGACCGAGCAGACGGAGCAGCAGACGTGAGTACGAGCACCCCGAGCGAGACGGGTGAGGCGGCCATCCCCGAGCTGGTGATCATCTCCGGGATGTCGGGCGCCGGGCGCAGCACCGCCGCCAAGTGCCTGGAGGACCTCGGCTGGTTCGTCGTCGACAACCTGCCCCCCGCGCTGATCCCCACCATGGTCGAGCTGGGCGCCCGCTCGCAGGGCAACGTGGCCCGGATCGCCGTCGTCGTCGACGTGCGCGGCCGGCGCTTCTTCGACAACCTCCGCGAGTCGCTCGCGGACCTGGAGGCCAAGCACGTCACCCGGCGGATCGTCTTCCTGGAGTCGTCCGACGACGCCCTGGTGCGCCGCTTCGAGTCCGTGCGCCGCCCCCACCCCCTCCAGGGCGACGGCCGCATCGTCGACGGCATCGCCGCCGAGCGCGACCTGCTGCGGGAGCTGCGCGGCGACGCCGACCTGGTGATCGACACCTCCAGCCTCAACGTCCACGAGCTGCGCGCCAAGATGGACGCCCAGTTCGCGGGCGAGTCGGAGCCGGAGCTGCGGGCCACGGTGATGTCCTTCGGCTACAAGTACGGCCTGCCCGTCGACGCCGACCTCGTCGTCGACTGCCGCTTCCTGCCCAACCCCCACTGGGTCCCCGAGCTGCGCCCCTTCACCGGCCTGAACGAGGAGGTCTCCGACTACGTCTTCGACCAGCCGGGCGCCAAGGAGTTCCTCAACCAGTACACCGAGCTGCTCCAGCTCATCGCCGCCGGCTACCGCCGCGAGGGCAAGCGCTACGTCACCATCGCGGTGGGCTGCACGGGCGGCAAGCACCGCTCGGTCGCCATGTCGGAGAAGCTCTCGGCCCGTCTCGCCGCCGAGGGCGTCGAGACCGTCCTCGTCCACCGGGACATGGGGCGAGAGTGACCGGACGCAACCTGCGGATGCGCCGGCTGAGCCGCGCCACCTCGGCGCTCTCCGGCCGCAAACGCGGTGCACAGCCCAAGGTCGTCGCGCTCGGCGGCGGCATGGGTCTCTCGGCGTCCCTGACGGCGCTGCGCCGGATCACCGGCGACCTCACGGCCGTGGTCACCGTCGCCGACGACGGCGGCTCCAGCGGCCGGCTGCGCGAGGAGCTGGGCGTCCTGCCCCCCGGCGACCTGCGCAAGGCGCTCGCCGCGCTGTGCGGCGACGACGACTGGGGCCGCACCTGGTCGCGGGTCATCCAGCACCGCTTCGAGTCCAAGGGCGACCTGCACGACCACGCGGTCGGCAATCTGCTCATCGTGGCCCTGTGGGAGCAGCTCGGCGACCACGTCCAGGCGCTCGACCTCGTCGGCAAGCTGCTCGGCGCGCAGGGCCGGGTGCTGCCCATGTCGGCCGTGCCGCTGGAGCTCCAGGCGCTGGTGCGGGGCCACGACCCCGAGCTGCCCGACGCGATCGTCACCGTGCGCGGCCAGGCCACGGTGGCGCTCACTCCGGGCGAGGTGCAGTCCGTGCACGTCGTCCCGCCCGACCCGCCGGCCGTCCCGGAAGCCGTCGAGGCGGTCCTGGACGCAGACTGGGTGGTGCTCGGGCCCGGCTCCTGGTTCTCCTCGGTCATCCCGCACCTGCTCGTGCCCGAGCTGCTCGACGCCCTGGTCACCACGAAGGCCCGCAAGGTCCTCTCGCTGAACCTCGCTCCGCAGCCCGGTGAAACAGAAGGCTTCTCACCGCAGCGTCATGTGGAGGTTTTGGGACGACACGCCCCTAAACTCGCCTTGGACGTGGTGCTGGCCGACGAGGCCGCCGTGCCCGACCGCGCGTCGCTCGCCGATGCCGCGAAACGGCTCGGAGCCGCGGTCGAGCTGGCGCCGGTGGCTTCGCCCGACGGCGTTCCGGTCCATGATCAGGAGCTGTTGGCCGCCGCGTACGACCGTATTTTTCGGATGCATGGAAGGATCGGCCCATGGCGATGACGCCAGCGGTGAAGAACGAAATCTCTCATCTTCCCGTCACCCGGACCTGCTGCAGGAAGGCGGAGGTCTCGGCGATCCTTCGGTTCGCGGGCGGGCTGCACCTGGTGAGCGGCCGGATCGTGATCGAGGCCGAGCTGGACACGGGGAACGCGGCCCGCCGGCTCAAGCGCGACATCCTGGAGATCTTCGGGCACAGCTCGGAGCTGATCGTGATGGCCCCCGGCGGACTGCGCCGGGGCTCGCGCTATGTCGTACGGGTGGTGGCGGGCGGCGACCAGTTGGCCCGACAGACCGGTCTGGTGGACGGCCGCGGCCGCCCCATCCGCGGCCTCCCGCCGCAGGTGGTCTCGGGGGCCACCTGCGACGCGGAGGCCGCCTGGCGCGGAGCCTTCCTGGCCCACGGTTCGCTCACCGAGCCGGGCCGCTCCTCCTCGCTGGAGGTGACCTGCCCCGGTCCGGAGGCCGCGCTGGCCCTGGTCGGCGCGGCCCGCAGACTCTCCATCGCGGCCAAGGCCCGCGAGGTGCGCGGGGTGGACCGCGTCGTCGTCCGCGACGGTGATGCGATCGGCGCCCTGTTGACCCGTCTCGGGGCCCACGACGCGGTGCTCGCCTGGGAGGAGCGCCGGATGCGGCGCGAGGTCCGCGCCACGGCCAACCGGCTCGCCAACTTCGACGACGCGAACCTGCGCCGCTCGGCCCGCGCGGCCGTCGCCGCCGGGGCCCGCGTGGGGCGGGCGCTGGAGATCCTCGGCGAGGAGGTCCCCGAGCACCTCGCGGCCGCGGGCCGGCTGCGGATGGAGCACAAGCAGGCATCCCTGGAGGAGCTGGGCGCGCTCGCCGACCCGCCGCTGACCAAGGACGCGGTCGCGGGCCGCATCCGCCGCCTGCTGGCCATGGCCGACAAGCGGGCCCAGGACCTGGGCATTCCGGGCACGGAGTCCACCCTCAGCGACGAGCTGGCCGACGGCCTGGTGGGCTGAGGCGGCGGCCGGGCGGCGGTTCGGCGGCCCGGCCCCCGCGCGGAGCGGAGGCCCGTACTCCTACTGGTGGGTACGGGCCTTCCGCCGTATCCGGTGGTGTGCACCGCCTCCGTCGATGTCACCCCGGAGCCCTGGGAGATGTAGGGTCGGAAGCGGTCGGGGACATCCCTATACATCTCGCCGGCGTCGAAAACCGGCGTACCTAACGAGGAGATCGGTTCGTGACGATCCGCGTAGGCATCAACGGCTTCGGCCGCATCGGCCGCAACTACTTCCGCGCGCTGCTGGAGCAGGGTGCGGACATCGAGATCGTGGCTGTCAACGACCTGGGTGACACTGCGACCACGGCCCACCTGCTGAAGTACGACACCATTCTCGGCCGCCTCAAAGCAGAGGTGAGCCACACCGCCGACACCATCACGGTCGACGGCCGCACCATCAAGGTGCTCTCCGAGCGCAACCCGGCCGACATCCCCTGGGGTGAGCTGGGCGTCGACATCGTCATCGAGTCGACCGGCATCTTCACCAAGAAGGCCGACGCCGAGAAGCACATCGCCGGCGGCGCGAAGAAGGTCCTCATCTCGGCTCCGGCCAAGGAAGAGGACATCACCATCGTGATGGGCGTCAACCAGGACAAGTACGACCCGGCCCAGCACCACGTCATCTCCAACGCCTCCTGCACCACCAACTGCGTGGCGCCGATGGCCAAGGTCCTCGACGAGAACTTCGGCATCGTCAAGGGCCTGATGACGACGGTCCACGCGTACACCAACGACCAGCGGATCCTGGACTTCCCGCACTCGGACCTGCGCCGCGCCCGCGCCGCCGCCGAGAACATCATCCCCACCACCACCGGCGCCGCCAAGGCCACGGCCCTGGTCCTCCCGCAGCTCAAGGGCAAGCTCGACGGCATCGCGATGCGCGTCCCGGTCCCGACCGGCTCCGCCACCGACCTCGTCGTGACCCTCTCCCGCGAGGTCACCAAGGACGAGGTCAACGCCGCGTTCAAGAAGGCCGCCGACGACGGCGACCTCAAGGGCTTCCTGACGTACACCGAGGACCCGATCGTCTCCTCGGACATCGTCGGCGACCCGTCGTCCTGCACCTTCGACTCCTCCCTGACCATGGTCCAGGAGGGCACCTCGGTGAAGATCCTCGGCTGGTACGACAACGAGTGGGGCTACTCCAACCGCCTCGTCGACCTCACGGTCTTCGTCGGCGAACAGCTCTGATCCTCGGATCGCAGGCAGACACGTTGTGAGTCAAGGGGCTCGACCGGCGCAGCGCGGCGCGGGTCGAGCCCCTTGGGCCGTGTCGGCGCACCGCCGCCACGCGGCCGGCGGTGCGCCGGCAGGCCCTAACATGCTCATTCGTCCTTGCAAGGAGTAACGGAAGACCAGATGAAGACGATCGACGAACTTCTCGCCGAAGGGGTCGCGGGCAAGCGGGTATTCGTCCGCGCCGACCTCAACGTGCCGCTGGACGGCACCACCATCACCGACGACGGCCGCATCCGCGCCGTCGTGCCGACGGTCGCCAAGCTCGCGGAGGCCGGCGCACGCGTCGTCGTCGCCTCGCACCTCGGCCGCCCCAAGGGCGCCCCGGACCCGGCCTTCTCCCTTGCCCCCGCCGCCGCGCGGCTGGGCGAACTCCTCGGCGGCGAGGTCGCGTTCGCCACCGACACGGTGGGCGACTCCGCCCGCGACACCGTCGCCGCCCTGCGCGACGGCCAGGTCGCCGTCATCGAGAACCTCCGCTTCAATCCGGGCGAGACCTCCAAGGACGACGCCGAGCGCGGCGCCTTCGCCGACCAGCTCGCGCGGCTCGCCGACGTCTACGTGGGGGACGGCTTCGGCGCGGTGCACCGCAAGCACGCCTCCGTGTACGACCTCCCGGCCCGGCTGCCGCACTACGCCGGCTACCTCATCGCCACCGAGGTCGGCGTCCTGAAGAAGCTCACCACCGATGTGCGCCGGCCCTACGTCGTCGTCCTCGGCGGCGCCAAGGTCTCCGACAAGCTCGGCGTCATCGACCACCTGCTGGAGAAGGCCGACCGCATCCTGATCGGCGGCGGCATGGCGTACACCTTCCTCAAGGCCCAGGGCCACGAGGTCGGCATCTCGCTGCTCCAGGAGGACCAGGTCCCGGTCGTCCAGGACTACCTCAAGCGGGCCGAGGCGCGCGGCGTGGAGTTCGTGCTCCCCGTCGACGTCCTGGTCGCGGGCGAGTTCCCGGACCTGAAGACGAAGGCCCCGGCCCACCCCCGCACGGTCGCCGCCGACGCCATCCCGGCCGACCAGGAGGGCCTGGACATCGGCCCCGAGACCAGCACGCTCTACGCATCCAAGCTCGCCGACGCGGCCACCGTCTTCTGGAACGGCCCGATGGGCGTCTTCGAGCACCCCGACTACGCCGAGGGCACCCGCGCGGTCGCCCAGGCGCTCGTCGACTCCCCGGCGTTCAGCGTCGTCGGCGGCGGCGACTCCGCCGCGGCCGTCCGCATCCTGGGCTTCGACGAGAATGCTTTCGGACACATCTCGACCGGTGGCGGCGCGAGCCTCGAATACCTCGAGGGCAAGACGCTTCCCGGCCTCGCCGCACTGGAGGACTGACCTTTCATGACCGCTTCCGCTCAAGTCCGCACCCCGCTGATGGCGGGCAACTGGAAGATGAACCTCAACCACCTCGAGGCCATCGCCCACGTCCAGAAGCTCGCCTTCGCGCTGTCCGACAAGGACTACGAGGACGTCGAGGTCGCCGTCCTGCCGCCCTTCACCGACCTGCGTACCGTGCAGACCCTCGTCGAGGGCGACAAGCTGCGGATCAAGTACGGCGCCCAGGACATCTCGGCGCACGACTCCGGCGCGTACACCGGTGAGATCTCCGGCCCCATGCTCGCCAAGCTCCGCTGCACCTACGTGGCCGTCGGCCACAGCGAGCGCCGCCAGTACCACGGCGAGAGCGACGAGATCTGCAACGCCAAGGTGAAGGCCGCCTTCAAGCACGGCCTGACCCCGATCCTCTGCGTCGGCGAGGGCCTGGACGTCCGCAAGGCCGGCGAGCAGGTCCCCCACACGCTCGCCCAGCTCGACGGCGCGCTCAAGGGCGTCCCGGCCGAGCAGGCCGCGTCCATCGTGATCGCCTACGAGCCGGTCTGGGCCATCGGGACCGGCGAGGTCGCCACCCCCGAGGACGCCCAGGAAGTCTGCGGAGCCATCCGCGGCCGGCTGGCCGAGCTGTACTCCCAGGAGGTGGCCGACGCCGTCCGCATCCAGTACGGCGGCTCGGTGAAGTCCGGCAACGTGGCGGCCATCATGGCCCAGCCCGACGTGGACGGCGCGCTGATCGGCGGCGCCGCGCTCGACGCCGACGAGTTCGTCAAGATCGTCCGCTTCCGCGACCAGTGAGTATGCGGTAGCGCCGATCCGGCGTACCCTTGCGGGGGCCGAAGGGGTTACCGCCCTTCGGCCCCCCGTTTATCTGCAGGCAGTAGTCAAGAATTCCGGAAAGTAGGGACCAGCCGTGGTTTTGGCGTTCCAGATCGCTCTGATCGTCTTCAGCCTGCTGCTGATGCTGCTGGTGCTCATGCACAAGGGCAAGGGCGGCGGCCTCTCCGACATGTTCGGCGGCGGAATGCAGTCCTCCGTCGGTGGTTCCTCGGTCGCCGAGCGCAACCTCGACCGCATCACCGTGGTGGTCGGCCTGATCTGGTTCGCGTGCATCGTCGTGCTCGGTCTGCTCGTCAAGCTGGACGGCTGACCCGTCGTCCGCGTCCCGGTGACGGTGTAACTCCTTGCACTGGACGCGCGTTGGGCCTTACGTAGACTGGGGCATCCTCGAGCACCATCACGCAGGGAGTTACGACCGTGGCAAGTGGCAACGCGATCCGGGGAAGCCGGGTCGGAGCGGGGCCGATGGGTGAGGCCGAGCGGGGCGAGTCCGCTCCGCGCCTGCGCATCTCCTTCTGGTGCTCCAACGGGCACGAGACCCAGCCCAGCTTCGCCCATGACGCGCAGGTGCCGGACACCTGGGACTGCCCGCGCTGCGGCTTCCCGGCCGGTCAGGACCGGGACAGCCCGCCCGACCCGCCCCGCACCGAGCCGTACAAGACGCACCTGGCGTACGTACGCGAGCGGCGCAGCGACGCCGACGGCGAGGCGATCCTGGCCGAGGCGCTGGCCAAGCTCCGCGGCGAGATCTGAGGACCGCCCGCACCACGCAGTCGTTCACCGGCCGGACACCCCACGGGTGTCCGGCCGGACCTCGTCGCGGCGCGACCGTCCGCGACCACGCCGCTCGTCCCCTCGATCAATTAGGTTGGAGGAGCAGCGGGGATGCGTAGGTACGAGAAGAAGTGGGCTGATATCCCGGATGAACGCAGCAAGCCGAACCAAGCTGAACCAGACGCCCGAGTGGACGGCTCTCGACCGGCACCGCGAGGAGCTGGGCGCGACCCATCTGCGCGAGCTGTTCGCACAGCAGCCGGACCGCGGCGCCGCCTACACGCTCAGGGTCGGAGACCTCTCCGTCGACTACTCCAAGAACCTGGTCACCGACGAGACGCTGCGCCTGTTGCGCGAGCTGGCCGCCGCGACCGGCGTCGGGGAGCTGCGGGACGCCATGTTCCGCGGCGAGAAGATCAACACCACCGAGGACCGGGCCGTCCTGCACACCGCGCTCCGCGCCCCGCGCGACGCGGTGATCGAGGTCGACGGCGAGAACGTGGTCCCCGGCGTCCACGCCGTCCTGGACAAGATGGCCGCCTTCGCCGACAAGGTCAGGGCGGGGGAGTGGACCGGCCACACCGGCCGCCCCATCAAGAACATCGTCAACATCGGCATCGGCGGCTCCGACCTCGGCCCCGCCATGGCGTACGAGGTGCTGCGCTCCTACACGGACCGCGCCCTCACCCTCCGCTTCGTCTCCAACGTGGACGGCGCCGACCTGCACGAGGCCGTCCGCGACCTCGACCCGGCCGAGACGCTCTTCGTCATCGCCTCGAAGACGTTCACCACGATCGAGACCATCACCAACGCCACCTCCGCCCGCGACTGGCTGCTCACCGGACTGAGGGCCGGCCAGGACGCCGTAGCCCGGCACTTCGTCGCGCTGTCGACCAACGCCGAGAAGGTCGAGGAGTTCGGCATCGACACGGCGAACATGTTCGCCTTCTGGGACTGGGTCGGCGGCCGCTACTCCTTCGACTCCGCGATCGGGCTCTCGCTGATGGTCGCCGTCGGACCGGACCGGTTCCGCGAGATGCTCGACGGCTTCCACCTCGTCGACGAGCACTTCCGCACCGCCCCCGCCGAGGAGAACGTCCCGCTCCTGCTCGGCCTGCTCGGCGTCTGGTACGGGGCCTTCTTCGACGCCCAGTCGCACGCGGTGCTGCCCTACAGCCACTACCTGTCCAAGTTCACCGCCTACCTCCAGCAGCTCGACATGGAGTCCAACGGCAAGTCCGTGGACCGCGACGGCGACCCCGTCCAGTGGCAGACCGGACCGGTGGTCTGGGGCACGCCCGGCACCAACGGGCAGCACGCTTACTTCCAGCTCCTCCACCAGGGCACCAGGATGGTCCCGGCGGACTTCATCGGCTTCGCCGCCCCGGTCCACGACCTGCTGCCCGGACTCATCGGCCAGCACGACCTGCTGATGGCCAACTTCTTCGCCCAGACCCAGGCCCTCGCCTTCGGCCGGACGGCCGACGAGGTCCGCGCGGAGGGCGTCCCCGAGGCGCTGGTGGCGCACAAGACGTTCCCCGGCAACCACCCGACCACCACGATCCTCGCCGACCGGCTGACCCCCTCGGTCCTCGGCCAGCTCATCGCGCTCTACGAGCACAAGGTCTTCGTCCAGGGCGCCGTCTGGAACATCGACTCCTTCGACCAGTGGGGCGTCGAGCTGGGCAAGGTCCTCGCCAAGCGCATCGAGCCGCTCCTGACGGAGGCCGACGGCGAGAGCGCGGACGCCGAGGGCCTCGACAGCTCCACCGCCTCCCTGATCGCCGCCTACCGCGCGCTGCGGGGGCGCTGAGCCGACGACGGGGGCACCGTACGGCTGCGCCCGCCGCGCGACACGCTCGGCGGGCGGGCCATCGGATGGTGGCGGGCCCGGTGGCCGCCGCCGACCGCTGTGCCCGTCGTACCGCTCGCCCCCGTCGCCCCGTGGCTGCTGCCGACCGCCGCGTCCGGCGCCGCGGCGGTGGCGGCGGCGCGACCCTCGCCCCGGTGCTTGCGGGGGCCGTGCTCGCCTCCGCCCCGCTCCGGGGCGCGCTCGGCCGCGCGGTGGCCCTCGCGCTGGGCGCGTACCGGGGGCGCGGGCTCGCGGGCCGTCGGCCGGTGACGCGCGGTCGGCCGTGTCGTACGGCACGACGGGCCCCCTGGGCAGGCGGGCCGGGATCGGGGACGATGATGATCATGACGACCGCCAGCCGCCGCACGCTCCTCACCGCCCTCGCCACCGCCGCCGTCAGCGGCCCGATCCTGGGCTCGCTCACCGCTGCCGACGCCCACGCCACCGACGACCTGGACGTCTACGCCTCCAACACCGACCTCTACCGGAAGCTCGCCGGGCAGGAGGGCGTGGAGTTCGCCCGCCGCTACCGCAGACACGCCTACGAGGACCACTCGCTCCCGCAGAGACACCCCTACCACCGCACCACCGTGATGGCCCTGCACGGCGGCGGCATCGAGACGGGCACCTCGGAACTCTGCCTCGCCGTCGCCGGCTACCACCCGGCGACGCTGGAACCCCTCCAGGACGGCCACGGGGTCCTCGACTACTGGATGTTCGAGGGGCTGCGCTCCTCGGGCAACCGCGACCTGCACGTCACCTCCAAGAACTGCGACGACCACGTGGCCCTCTCCATGGCCGCGAGCAGCCTCGACGTCCTGAGCCTGCACGGCTGTACGGCCGCCCAGGCGGGCACCGTGCCGCAGGCCGTGGTCGTCGGGGGGCTGAACACCCGCTTCAGGACCCTGCTCAAGGCCGAGTTCGACGCGATCGGCCTCGCCTGGCGGGACGGGGACGAGACGCCCGACCTGGGCGGCGTCAACCCCGCCAACCCGTGCAACCGCACCATGCTGGCCAAGGGCGGCCAGTTGGAGCTGACCACGGAGCTGCGCGCCGCCATGTTCACCGTCAACACCCGCGCGGGCCGGGCCGGCAGCACCACCCCGGTCTTCGACCGCTTCGTCGGCGCCTGCCGCGCCGCGATCACCAAGCTGGAGCAGGGCGCGGACCAGGTGATCCTCTGACCTCCCGAGGCGGCCCGCTCAGCCGCCGTGCGTCGTGTCGATGACGCAGAAGCGATTGCCCTCCGGGTCCGCGAGCACGACGAAGTCGGGGTCTGGAGGGTAGCGGTCCCAGGCCACCCGGACCGCGCCGAGCCCGACCAGCCGTTCCACCTCGGCCTGTCGGGCGTCGGAGCAGAGGTCGAGGTGGACGCGGGGCGCCTCCTGCACGGGGGTGTCGCTGCGCCCCAGCGACAACCCGACGCCGGGCCCCCGCACCGGGACCAGCACCACCCAGTCGTCCGTCCCCGGCTCGCGCTCGGTGTACGTGAGCGCCGCCTTCCAGAAGGCGGCGGCCCGCCGTACGTCGGACGCGCCCAGCACCACGGTTCCGATGTGCACCATGGGGAGAGCCTGGCACGCGGGGGCGGGGCCGGACGGGTCCCTCGGCCGCGTCACGGCGACCGGGCGCCGGAGTAGGGCCGGGGGAGTGCCTTCCACGCCGCAGGCCCGGCCCGCTCGGAGGAGCGGACCGGGCCTGCGGGGCGTGCCCTCTCAGGGAGAGGCGGGCGGGTACAGCGCACGCGGCAGTCGCGAGGCCGCCGCGGCGTCCAGCAGCCACAGCGTCCGCTCGCGCCCGTACGCGCCGGCGGCCGGGGCCTGGATCTCCCCGGCCCCGGACAGCGCGATGGCCGCGGCCTCCGCCTTGTCCTCGCCCGCCGCCAGCAGCCACACCTCGCGCGCGGCCCGGATCGCGGGCAGGGTGAGGGAGACGCGGACCGGCGGCGGCTTGGGCGCTCCGCGCACCCCGACCACCGTGCGGCCGGTCTCCCGTACCGCGGGCGACTCCGGGAAGAGGGAGGCCACATGGGTGTCCGGGCCCACGCCGAGCATCAGCACGTCGAACGCGGGCACCGGCCCGTGGTCCTCCGGCCCCGCGGCGGCGGCCAGCTCGGCAGCGTACCCGGCGGCCGCGTCGTCGACGTCCGTGCCGTACGGGCCGTCGGAGGCGGGCATCGGGTGCACCCGCGCCGGGTCCAGCCCCACCGAGTCGAGCAGCGCCGCACGGGCCTGGGCGACGTTGCGCTCGGGATCGTCCTCGGGCAGGAACCGCTCGTCGCCCCACCACAGGTCCAGCCGCGACCAGTCCACGGCGTCGCGGGCGGGCGTGGCGGCGAGCGCGGCCAGCAGGCCGTTGCCGTTGCGCCCGCCGGTCAGCACGATCGAGGCGTGCCCGCGGGCGGCCTGCGCGTCGACGACCTTCGTGATCAGCCGCGCGGCCGCGGCCTCGGCCATCAGCTCCTTGTCGCGGTGCACGACCAACTGCGGAGGCGTCACTTGGCGGCCGCCTTCTTGGCCGGGGCCTTCTTCGCGGCGGGGGCCTTGGGCTCGTCCCCGTCCGCCTTCTTCCGCTCGTCCTCCACCGGGGCGGTCGGGACGCCGCCGCCCGTGTGGAGGTTGTCGACGCCGAACTTCACCGCGGAGGCGTAGGTGTTGTCCGGATCCAGCCGGCGCAGCTCCTCAGCCAGCAGCTCGGCGGTGTCGCGCCGCTTGAGCGCCACCCCGCGGTCGGGCTGGTCGGGCATGGAGAGCGTGGCCAGCGTGCCGTCCGCCCGGTCGAGGACGATCGCCCCCGACTTCGTCTCCATCCGGACCGCGGTGAGACCGGGCCCCTGGGAGACCGTGCGCTCCACCGGCACGCCGAGCCGTTCCGCGAGCCACATGGCCAGCAGCTCGCAGCTCGGGTTGTCGCTCTCGCCCTCGACGGTCGCGCCGACCACCTCGGCGGGCTGCTGGTCCAGCGAGGCGGCCAGCATCGAGCGCCACGGCGTGATCCGGGTCCAGGCCAGATCGGTGTCGCCGGGGCTGTACGTCGCCGCCCGCACCGCCAGCTCGTCGAGCGGGCGCTCGGCGGAGTAGGTGTCGGTGATCCGGCGCTGGGCGAGCGCCCCGAGCGGGTCCTTCGCCGGGTCGGAGGGCGCGTCCTCGGGCCACCACACCACGACCGGGGCGTCCGGCAGCAGCAGCGGGAGCACCACCGACTGGGCGTGGTTGGCCAGTTCGCCGTGGAGGCGCAGGACGACCGTCTCGCCGGTGCCCGCGTCGGTGCCGACCCGGACCTCCGCGTCGAGCCGGGCGTCGCGCCGGGCGCGCGGCGAGCGGCTGACCCGCTTGATCACCGCGATGATCCGCGAGGGGTGCTCGCGGGAGGCGTCGCCGGCCGACTTGAGCGCGTCGTACGCGTTCTCCTCGTCGGTGACGATGACCAGGGTGAGGACCATGCCGATGGCGGGGGTGCCGATGGCCCGGCGGGCCGAGACCAGCGCCTGGTTGATCTTGCTGGACGTGGTTTCCGTGAGATCGATCTTCATGGCCGCCTCCAGCTCCGTCCGTCGCGTGCGAGCATCTCGTCCGCCTCGGCCGGGCCCCAGGTGCCGGCCGCGTACTTCGCGGGCTTGCCGTGCGTGTCCCAGTACTCCTCGATCGGGTCGAGGATGTTCCAGGAGAGCTCGACCTCCTGGTGGCGGGGGAAGAGGTTGGCGTCGCCGAGCAGGACGTCCAGCAGGAGCCGCTCGTACGCCTCCGGGCTGGACTCCGTGAAGGACTCGCCGTACGCGAAGTCCATCGTGACGTCCCGGACCTCCATCGAGGTGCCGGGGACCTTGGAGCCGAAGCGCACGGTGACGCCCTCGTCCGGCTGGACCCGGATGACCAGCGCGTTGCCGCCCAGCTCCTCGGTGGCGCCGGACTCGAAGGGGAGGTAGGGGGCGCGCTTGAAGACGACCGCGATCTCCGTGACCCGGCGGCCGAGCCGCTTGCCGGTCCGCAGGTAGAACGGCACGCCCGCCCAGCGGCGGTTGTTGATCGTCAGCTTGATCGCCGCGTAGGTGTCGGTCGTCGACTTGGGGTCGATGCCCTCCTCCTCGCAGTAGCCGGGGACCTCCTGGCCGCCCTGCCAGGCGTGCTCGTACTGGGCGCGCACGGTGTGCAGGCCGAGGTCCTCGGGCAGCTCGACCGCGGTGAGCACCTTCAGCTTCTCGGCGACCAGGGCCTTCGGGTGGAAGGAGCCGGGCTCCTCCATCGCGGTGAGCGCCAGGAGTTGGAGCAGGTGGTTCTGGATGACGTCGCGGGCGGCGCCGATGCCGTCGTAGTAGCCGGCCCGGCCGCCGATGCCGATGTCCTCGGCCATCGTGATCTGCACGTGGTCGACGTAGGACCGGTTCCAGACCGGCTCGAACATCGTGTTGGCGAACCGCAGCGCCAGGATGTTCTGGACCGTCTCCTTGCCCAGGTAGTGGTCGATCCGGAAGACCTCGTTGGGCGGGAAGACGGCGTGCACGAGCTGGTTGAGCTCCTGCGCGCTGGCCAGGTCGTGGCCGAACGGCTTCTCGATGACGGCGCGCCGCCAGGAGCCCTCCTTCTGCTCGGCGAGCCCGTGCTTCTTGAGTTGCTCGACGACCTTGGGGAAGAACTTCGGCGGCACCGACAGGTAGAAGGCGTAGTTGCCGCCGGTGCCCTGGGCCTGGTCCAGCTCCTGGATGGTCGCCTTGAGGGTCTCGAACGCCTCGTCGTCGTCGAAGTTGCCCTGGACGAAGCGCATCCCCTGGATGAGCTGCTGCCAGACCTCCTCGCGGAACGGCGTACGGGCGTGCTCCTTGACGGCGTCGTGGACGACCTGGGCGAAGTCCTCGTCCTCCCAGTCGCGGCGCGCGAAGCCGATGAGCGAGAAGCCCGGTGGCAGCAGGCCGCGGTTGGCCAGGTCGTAGACGGCGGGCATCAGCTTTTTACGGGACAAATCGCCCGTGACGCCAAAGATGACCAGGCCCGACGGCCCCGCGATGCGCGGGAGCCGTCGGTCCTGGGCGTCACGGAGCGGGTTGGCTCCGGGAACACCAGACACAGTGGTCAGCCCTTCGAAGGGGCGAGCCGCTTGAGCTCCGCCTCGGTCGACTTGAGCAGGTCGTTCCAGGCCGCCTCGAACTTGTCGACGCCCTCGTCCTCCAGCACCTGTACGACCTCGTCGTAGGAGACGCCGAGCTTCTTGATCGCGTCGAGGTCGGCGCGGGCCCGGTCGTAGCCGCCGGCGACGGTGTTGCCGGAGATCTCGCCGTGGTCGGCCACCGCCTCCAGCGTCGCCTCGGGCATGGTGTTGACCGTGTTGGGCGCCACCAGGTCGTCGACGTACAGGGTGTCCTTCAGGGACGGGTCCTTGACGCCGGTGGAGGCCCACAGCGGGCGCTGCTTGTTGGCCTGCGCCTTGTCCAGCGCGGCCCAGCGGTCGGAGGAGAAGACCTCCTCGTACGCCTCGTACGCCAGGCGCGCGTTGGCCAGCGCCGACTTGCCCTTGGCCGCCTTCGCCTCGTCGGAGCCGATGGCGTCCAGCCGCTTGTCGATCTCGGTGTCCACGCGGGAGACGAAGAACGAGGCGACCGAGTGGATCGTGGAGAGGTCCAGGCCCGCGGCCTTCGCCTTCTCCAGCCCCGCCAGGTAGGCGTCCATGACCGCGCGGTAGCGCTCCAGGGAGAAGATCAGCGTCACGTTGACGCTGATGCCCCGGCCGATCGTCTCGGTGATGGCCGGCAGCCCGGCCTTCGTCGCCGGGATCTTGATCAGCGTGTTCGGCCGGTCGACCAGCCAGGCGAGCTGCTTCGCCTCGGCCACGGTGGCCAGGGTGTTGTGCGCCAGGCGCGGGTCCACCTCGATGGAGACCCGGCCGTCCTGGCCGTCCGTCGCGTCGAAGACCGGGCGCAGGATGTCGGCGGCGTCGCGGACGTCCGCCGTCGTGATCATGCGGATCGCCTCCTCCACGGTGACCTCGCGGGCGGCGAGGTCGGTGAGCTGCTGCTCGTAACCGTCGCCGGAGGAGATCGCCTTCTGGAAGATCGACGGGTTGGTGGTGACGCCGACGACGTGGCTCTGGTCGATCAGCTCCGCGAGGTTGCCGGAGGTGATCCGCTTGCGCGACAGGTCGTCGAGCCAGATCGCCACGCCCTCGTCGGAGAGGCGCTTGAGTGCGTCAGTCATGGGTTGCATCTCCTACTAGTCGTGTATGCCGACGTCAGCGCGCGGCGGCTGCGAGAGATTCCCGCGCGGCGGCGACCACGTGCTCGGGGGTGAAGCCGAACTCCCGGAAGAGCACCTTCGCGTCGGCCGAGGCCCCGAAGTGCTCCAGCGAGACGATCCGCCCGGCGTCGCCCACGTACCGGTACCAGGTCAGGCCGATGCCCGCCTCCACGGCGACCCGCGCCGTGACCGACGGCGGGAGCACACTCTCCTTGTACGCCGGGTCCTGCTCTTCAAACCACTCGACCGAGGGCATCGAGACGACCCGCGTCGGCACGCCGGCCTCCTGGAGCCGCTCGCGCGCCTCGACGGCGAGGTGGACCTCGGAGCCGGTCGCGATGAGCAGCACCTGCGGCTCGCCGCCCTCGGCCTCGAACAGGACGTACCCGCCCTTGGCGGCGTCCTCGTTCGCCTCGTACGTCGGCACGCCCTGCCGGGTGAGCGCCAGGCCGTGCGGAGCGCCCTCGCCGAACACCTTGGTGTGGCGGCGCAGGATCTCGCGCCAGGCGATGGCGGTCTCGTTGGCGTCGGCCGGGCGCACGACGTTCAGGCCCGGAATGGCGCGCAGCGAGGCCAGGTGCTCGACCGGCTGGTGGGTCGGGCCGTCCTCGCCGAGGCCGATCGAGTCGTGCGTCCACACGTACGTCACCGGCAGGTGCATCAGCGCGGAGAGCCGCACCGCGTTGCGCATGTAGTCGGAGAACACCAGGAAGGTGCCGCCGTAGACGCGGGTGTTGCCGTGCAGCGCGATGCCGTTCATCGCGGCGGCCATGGCGTGCTCGCGGATGCCGAAGTGGATCGTCCGGCCGTACGGGTCGGCCTCCGGCAGCGGGTTGCCCGCCGGGAGGAACGACGACGTCTTGTCGATCGTCGTGTTGTTCGAGCCCGCGAGGTCGGCGGAGCCGCCCCACAGCTCGGGCACGACCTCGCCCAGCGCCTGGAGGACCTTGCCGGAGGCCGCGCGGGTGGCCAGGCTCGTGCCCGGCTCGAAGACCGGCAGCTTCTCCTCCCAGCCCTCGGGCAGCTCGCCCGCGGAGATCCGGTCGAAGGCGGCGGCGCGCTCCGGGTTGGCCGTGCGCCACGCGGCGAACGACTTGTCCCACGCGGCGCGGGCCTCGCGGCCCCGGTCCAGGGCCTGGCGGGTGTGGCCGATGACCTCGTCGGAGACCTCGAAGGACCGCTCCGGGTCGAAGCCGAGGACCCGCTTGGTCGCCGCGACCTCGTCGGCGCCGAGCGCCGAGCCGTGCGCCGCCTCGGTGTTCTGGGCGTTCGGGGCGGGCCAGGCGATGATGGAGCGGGCCGCGATGAAGGAGGGGCGCTCGGTCTCGGCCTTGGCCGCCTGGAGCGCCGCGTACAGACCGGCCGGGTCCAGGTCGCCGTTGGGGAGCTGGTCGACGCGCTGGACGTGCCAGCCGTACGCCTCGTACCGCTTGACGGTGTCCTCGGAGACCGCGGTCTCCGTGTCGCCCTCGATGGAGATGTGGTTGTCGTCCCAGAGCAGGACCAGGTTGCCCAGCTTCTGGTGGCCGGCCAGCGACGACGCCTCGGCCGAGATGCCCTCCTGGAGGCAGCCGTCACCCGCGACGACCCACACCATGTGGTCGAAGGGGGAGGCGCCGGGGGCCGCGTCCGGGTCGAAGAGGCCGCGCTCGTAGCGGGCGGCCATCGCCATGCCCACCGCGTTGGCGACGCCCTGGCCCAGCGGGCCGGTCGTCGTCTCGACACCGGTGGTGTGGCCGTACTCGGGGTGGCCCGGAGTCTTGGAACCCCAGCTCCGGAAGGCCTTGAGATCGTCGAGCTCCAGGCCGTAGCCGGCCAGGTAGAGCTGGATGTAGAGCGTCAGGCTGGAGTGGCCCGCGGACAGGACGAACCGGTCGCGGCCGGTCCACTCCGCGTCCGCCGGATCGTGCCGCATCACCTTCTGGAAGAGCGTGTACGCGGCAGGAGCCAGGCTCATCGCCGTGCCCGGATGGCCGTTCCCGACGTTCTGCACGGCGTCGGCGGCGAGGACGCGGGCGGTGTCCACGGCCCGCTGGTCCACCTCGGTCCACTGGAGGTCTGTGGTGGTCGGCTTGGTGCTCACCCTGAGTCAGGGCTCCTCTCCACTGTCGTAAACCGGTGACCGTCACGGCACCGGGCGCTGTCGAGCCTACCTCCGTCGCCAGGTGCGCTTTCCGCGTACTTTCCAGGGTGCGGGCGAGCCGGGAAGTTCGCCTCCCGACGGAAACCTCACGGCCGCACAGCCACCCCCAACACGACCCACCCCCGCGAAGGGCGGCGTATCCCCAACGTCTACAGTGGTCGGGTTCGCGCAAGTCTTCACCGGGCCTCCAGCCCGGAGCTTGCTGGGATTTCTCTGTCAGGGGTGTGCGTGACGGCCGTCGAGTCCCGACCCGCAGGGGTCGCCTTGACTCCCAGCCCAGGGGGCCAACGCCCGTTCGGGGCCCGTGTCAAGGCGTTCGTGGCGCTGACCAAGCCGCGGATCATCGAGCTGTTGCTCATCACCACGGTCCCGGTGATGTTCCTCGCCGCCCAGGGCGTGCCCGACCTGTGGCTCGTCCTGACCACCACCATCGGGGGATACCTCTCCGCCGGCGGCGCCAACGCGCTCAACATGTACATCGACCGGGACATCGACGCGCTGATGGACCGCACGTCGCAGCGCCCGCTCGTCACCGGCATGGTCAGCCCCCGCGAGTGCCTCGTCTTCGGCATCGCCCTCGGGGTCGTCTCGACCGTCTGGTTCGGACTGCTCGTCAACTGGCTCTCCGCGGCCCTCGCGCTGGGCGCGCTCCTCTTCTACGTCGTCGTCTACACGATGCTGCTGAAGCGGCGCACCTCGCAGAACATCGTCTGGGGCGGCATCGCGGGCTGTATGCCGGTGCTCATCGGCTGGTCCGCCGTGACGAACTCGCTCTCCTGGGCCGCCGTCATCCTCTTCGCGGTCATCTTCTTCTGGACGCCGCCGCACTACTGGCCGCTGTCGATGAAGGTCAAGGACGACTACGCCAGGGTCGGCGTCCCGATGCTCCCGGTCATCGCGTCCAACCGGGTGGTCGCCCGCCAGATCGTCCTCTACAGCTGGGTGATGGTCGCGGTCTCGCTGCTGCTCACCCCGCTCGGCTACACCGGCTGGTTCTACACCGCCGTGGCGCTGCTGGCCGGCGGCTTCTGGCTCTGGGAGGCCCACGGGCTGCAGAGCCGGGCCAAGGCCGGGGTGACGGGCGGCAAGCTCAAGGAGATGCGGCTGTTCCACTGGTCGATCAGTTACGTCTCCCTCCTCTTCGTCGCCGTCGCGGTGGATCCCTTCCTCCACTAGCGACGCGGGTGCGCACGCCGACGGGCGGGGCGCGTGGTCCAGGCCACGCTCCCCGCCCGTCGCCCGTTGGTCTACCCGTCGGTAGCATCCTGTCCATGGCAGAGACGGCAGCAGACGCAGCGCAGACGGAACAGACCCCGCGGACGGACGCCAGGAAGACCGCGCGAGCGGAGCGCAGGGCGGCGAGGCTCGCCCGCGAGATCCGCGCCTTCGCCAAGGAGCACGGCGGGGCGGAGGGGCAGGTCGCCTACCTCGGGCAGGCGGGCGCCCGGATCGTCCTGGTCGGCGAGGACGGCGCCTGGGGGGACCTCGTCGCCCCGACGTACGCGGTCGCCGAGAGCGCGGCGCGCACCTCCGGCATCACGGTGCACGAGTCGTTCGACGGGGACTTCGCGGCCAAGGTCCGCACCGGCCCGTACGAGTGGTCCCGGATGGCCGGAATCCAGGTCGGCGGCCCCTCCAACGACCGCTGAACCGGGGAGCGGCGGGCGTACGGAACAGGCCGAGGGGGGGGGGGGGGGGGGCCCCCGCCCCCCCCCCCCCTCCTCTCCTTCCCCTTCCTCTTGGGCCGGCTCCCCCCGCCCCCCCCCCGTCTCTCTTGCCGGTTCCGGGGTGGGGGGACTCCGGGTGGGCCCCCCCCCCAACGACCGCGACCAGGGGGGAGGGCGGGCGGAGGAACCACCCGGAGGGGCGGCGGCCCCCCCCCCCCCCCCCCTCGGCGTGTTCCGCGCGTCCTCGCGCCGGTCAGGCGGCCGCCACCGGCGCCGCCCGCGTCTCGGCGGCGGGGCCGGGCGGCGGGGCGCTCGGGTCGCCGGTGCGCTCGCGCGTACTGAGGACCAGGCGGATGACGGCGATCCACAGCACGGCCGAGCCGAGCATGTGGACGCCGACCAGGATCTCGGGGACGTCGCTGAAGTACTGCACGTACCCGATCGCGCCCTGGGCGAGCAGCACGACCAGCAGGTCGCGGGCGCGGGCACGGGTGTCGCCGGGGGCGTCCACCGCCCGCAGGGCCAGCCACATGGCGATGGCCAGGGCGCAGACCAGCCAGGCGGCGACGGCGTGCACGTGCGCGGCCGCCGACCAGTCCCACGGCATCCGCGGCACGTCGCTGCTGTCCCCGGCGTGCTTGCCGGAGCCGGTCACCGAGGTGCCGAGCACGATCAGCACCACCGAGGCCGCCACGATCGCCCAGGCCAGCCGGCGCACCGGCAGCGGGACCCGCGGCCGGGGCGGTCCGTCGCCCTCGCCGACCCGCACCCAGGTCACCACGGTGAGCGCGAGGAGCGCGTTGGCGAGCAGGAAGTGCCCGGCCACCGTCCACGGGTTCAGGCCCGCCCAGACCGTGATCCCGCCGAGGACCGCGTTCCCCAGCACGACCCAGAACTGGGCCCAGGCCAGCCGGGCCACCTGGCGGCGGCGCGGCTTGAGGCAGCTCACGGCGACGATCGTCCAGCCGACCGCGGCCGACAGCACGTAGGTCAACATGCGGTTGCCGAACTCGATCGCGCCGTGCAGGCCCTGCTCGGGCGTGGCGAACAGGCTGTCGTCGGTGCACTTGGGCCAGGTGTCGCACCCGAGCCCCGAACCGGTGAGCCGGACGGCCCCGCCCGTGACGATGATGAAGACGCTCATCAGGACGGCGGAGAGTGCGGCGCGCTTGACCACCTTGGTGGAGGGCGTCCAGCGCTTGGCGATGGAGGAGATGGGGGTTTCCACGCGGACCATCGTAGGACGGGGCTTGTGCATGATTTCACGAGGGGTGGGTTTCGTACGGGTCGCGGCGAACGTCCCGGCGTGTCCGCCCCGCCGCCTCACTCCCAGCGGAAGAGGCGGGCCGCGGCCCCCAGGCCCAGGACCGCCCAGGCCGCCAGGACCGCGGCGTCTCCCCACGGCAGCGACGCGCCGTGCTGGAGCACGTCGCGCAGGCCCTCGGAGAGCGCGCTGATGGGCAGCAGCCCGAGCACCGACCGCACGGCGTCCGGGAACTTCTCCAGCGGCACGACGACCCCGCCGCCGACCAGCAGCAGCAGGAAGACCAGGTTGGCGGCGGCCAGCGTCGCCTCCGCCTTCAGCGTCCCGGCCATCAGCAGCCCGAGCCCGGAGAAGGCCGCGGTGCCCAGCACCAGCAGCACCAGCACGCTCAGCGGTCCGCCCTGCGGCGACCAGCCCAGCGCGAAGGCGATCGCCGTCAGCAGCGCGATCTGGAGCACCTCGGTGACCAGCACCGACAGCGTCTTCGCCGCCATCAGGGCCCAGCGCGGCAGCGGGGAGGCCCACAGCCGCTTGAGGACCCCGTAGCGGCGCTCGAAACCGGTGGCGATCGCCTGGCCCGTGAAGGCCGTCGACATCACGGCGAGCGCCAGGACGCCGGGCGCGAGGAAGTCCACCGACGCGCCCGCGCCGGTGTCCACGATGTCGACCGCGCTGAACAGCACCAGCAGCAGCGCCGGGATGACCACCGTCAGCAGCAGTTGCTCGCCGTTGCGCAGGAGCATCCGCGTCTCCAGCGACGTCTGCGCGGCGATCATCCGCAGGAGGGGGGCGGCGCCGGGGCGCGGGGCGTACGTACCGGCGCTCATGCGCGCAGCTCCTTGCCGGTCAGTTCGAGGAAGACGTCCTCCAAAGTGCGCCGCTCCACGGAGATGCCCTCGGGCATCACGCCGTGCTGGGCGCACCAGGAGGTCACGGTGGCCAGCAGGTGCGGGTCGATCCGCCCGGTGACGCGGTACGTGCCGGGGAGCGGCTCGGCGGCCTGGGAGCCGTCCGGCAGCGCCCTGGCCAGCGAGTCGAGGTCGAGCCCCGTGGGGCCGGTGAAGCGCAGGGTGTTCTCGGCGCCGCCCCGGCACAGCTCCTCCGGGGCGCCCCGGGCGACGAGCCGGCCCGCGTCGATGATGGCGACGTCGTCGGCGAGGGCTTCGGCCTCGTCCATGAAGTGGGTGGTGAGGACGGTGGAGACCCCGTCGGCGCGCAGCTCGCGCACCAGGTCCCAGGTGGAGCGGCGGGCCTGCGGGTCCAGGCCGGCGGTCGGCTCGTCGAGGAAGACCAGCTCGGGGCGGCCCACCACCGCCAGGGCGAGGGCGAGCCGCTGCTGCTGGCCGCCGGAGAGCCGCCGGTAGGGGGTGCGGCCGCAGCCGCCGAGTCCGAGGCGTTCGATCAGGGCGTCCACGTCCAAGGGGTGGGCGTGCAGCTTCGCCATGTGGCGGAGCATCTCCTCGGCCCGCGCGCCGGAGTAGATCCCACCCGACTGGAGCATCACGCCGACGCGCGGCCGCAGCCGCTCCGCGTCGGCGACCGGGTCGAGCCCGAGGACCCGTACGGCGCCCGCGTCGGGGCGGCGGTAGCCCTCGCACATCTCGACGGTGGTGGTCTTCCCGGCGCCGTTGGGGCCGAGGACGGCGCTGACCGTGCCGGCCCGGACCTCCAGGTCGAGGCCGTCCACCGCGGTCTTGGCGCCGTACCGCTTGACCAGGCCCATGACCTGGACGACGGGCTCGTTCTCCATGGCCGGTAAGTCTAGGCAGCGGCCGCGGAGCGGCGGGGGCCGGGGCCAGATTAGGTGACCCTAAGTGATGAACCGCACCGTAGATCGTTCCGGACCGTGGTTGTCAGAGGCGAACGAATTACGCAACAATGGTGTTGTGAAATACGGCGGACAGGCTCCTCAGGAGGACCTCGCGACCGGTGAGCGCTCGACGCGCAACCGGGTCGCGCGCTCCATCCTGGACCACGGCCCCTCCACCGCCGCCGACCTCGCGGCCCGTGTGGGCCTCACCCAGGCGGCCGTCCGGCGCCACCTGGACGCCCTCCTCGCGGACGACGTCGTGGAGGCCCGCGAGCAGCGGGTCTACGGGACGCGGACGCGCGGCAGGCCCGCCAAGGTGTTCGCCCTGACGGACTGCGGCCGGGACGCCTTCGACCAGTCCTACGACAAGCTCGCCGCCGACGCGCTGCGCTTCATCGCCGACTCCGGCGGGGACGAGGCGGTCGCCGCCTTCGCCCGCGCCCGGATGGCGGCGATGGGCGAGGCGTACCGCTCGGCGGTGGAGGCGGCGGAGCCCGAGGGCCGCACCGAGGCGCTGGCGAGGGCCCTGACCGCCGACGGGTACGCTGCTACGGCCCGCAGCGCGCCGGGCCCGCAGCGGGGCGAGCAGCTCTGCCAGCACCACTGCCCGGTGGCGCATGTCGCCGAGCAGTTCCCACAGCTCTGCGAGGCGGAGACGGAGTTCTTCTCCAGCCTCCTCGGGACCCATGTGCAGCGTCTGGCCACCCTCGCCCACGGCGACGGCGTGTGCACGACGTACGTACCGCGCAGCGGCCCCGCGGCACCCCCCAAGACCACCCATTCAGCATCTGCAAGCACGGCCGGGAGGAACCCCGAATGACGCTCCCCACGGAGACTGCCCACCCTGAGCTCGAGGGTCTGGGTACGTACGAATTCGGCTGGGCCGACTCCGACGCGGCAGGCGCGGCGGCGAAGCGCGGCCTGTCCGAGGCTGTCGTCCGCGACATCTCGGAGAAGAAGAACGAGCCCGAGTGGATGCTGAAGCTGCGGCTCAAGGGCCTCAAGCTCTTCGCCAAGAAGCCCATGCCGAGCTGGGGCTCGGACCTCTCCGGCATCGACTTCGACAACATCAAGTACTTCGTGCGCTCCACGGAGAAGCAGGCGGAGTCCTGGGAGGACCTGCCCGAGGACATCAAGAACACGTACGACAAGCTCGGCATCCCCGAGGCGGAGAAGCAGCGCCTGGTCGCCGGCGTCGCCGCGCAGTACGAGTCCGAGGTCGTGTACCACCAGATCAACGAGGAGCTGGAGGCGCAGGGTGTCATCTTCATGGACACCGACACCGCGCTGAAGGAGCACCCGGAGCTCTTCAAGGAGTACTTCGGCACCGTCATCCCGGTCGGCGACAACAAGTTCGCGTCGCTGAACTCGGCCGTGTGGTCCGGCGGCTCGTTCATCTACGTGCCCAAGGGCGTCCACGTGGAGATCCCGCTCCAGGCCTACTTCCGTATCAACACGGAGAACATGGGCCAGTTCGAGCGGACGCTGATCATCGTCGACGAGGACGCCTACGTCCACTACGTCGAGGGCTGCACCGCCCCGATCTACTCCTCGGACTCGCTGCACAGCGCCGTGGTCGAGATCATCGTGAAGAAGGGCGGCCGCTGCCGCTACACGACGATCCAGAACTGGTCGAACAACGTCTACAACCTGGTCACCAAGCGGGCCGTGGCCTACGAGGGCGCGACCATGGAGTGGGTCGACGGCAACATCGGCTCCAAGGTGACCATGAAGTACCCGGCCGTCTACCTGATGGGCGAGCACGCCAAGGGCGAGACCCTCTCCATCGCCTTCGCGGGCGAGGGCCAGCACCAGGACGCCGGCGCCAAGATGGTCCACATGGCCCCGAACACCTCCTCCAACATCGTCTCCAAGTCGGTGGCGCGAGGCGGCGGCCGCACCTCCTACCGCGGCCTGATCGAGATCGGCGAGGGCGCGCCGGGCGCGAAGTCCAACGTGCTCTGCGACGCGCTGCTCGTCGACACGATCTCGCGCTCGGACACCTACCCGTACGTCGACGTCCGCGAGGACGACGTGTCGATGGGCCACGAGGCGACCGTCTCCAAGGTCTCCGAGGACCAGCTCTTCTACCTCATGAGCCGCGGCCTCACCGAGTTCGAGGCCATGGCGATGATCGTGCGCGGCTTCGTCGAGCCGATCGCGAAGGAGCTGCCCATGGAGTACGCCCTGGAGCTGAACCGGCTGATCGAGCTGCAGATGGAGGGCTCGGTGGGCTGAGGGGCGTCCGGCGGATCCTCACCGGGTCCGCGGCCCGGCACGGCGCCTCGCGGCGTTGCCGGAACGCCCGGATCGCTCCGCGACGAGGGCATTCCAGCGCCCTGCGACGCACCGCACCCGACACCGCGGCCTGTCCGGCCCTGATCCGCCGGACACCCCCAGGGCCCACCCACAGGCCCTCGGGGACGGCCGTCCGCGGCCGTCCCCGCCCCCCGTCCCCGACCTCTCGACCTAAGAAAGCGAGCACTACGACAGCCATGGCTGAGGCTCAGAACACTCCGGCGGGCTCCACCACCGCCGGCTCCATCGCGGTGGCCGCCGAGTCGACCGTCGCCACCCGCATGAGCGCACCCCCCTCCTTCGACGTCGCGGACTTCCCCGTCCCGCACGGCCGCGAGGAGGAGTGGCGCTTCACGCCGCTGGAGCGGCTGCGCGGGCTGCACGACGGCACCGCCGTCGCCACGGGGACCGGCGTCAAGGTCGCGGTCGAGGCGCCCGAGGGCGTCACCGTCGAGACCGTCGGTCGCGACGACGCCCGGCTCGGCCGGGCCGGCGTCCCGGTGGACCGGGTCGCCGCCCAGGCGTACTCCTCCTTCGACCGGGCCTCGGTCGTCACCGTCGCCAAGGAGGCCGTGCTCGCCGAGCCGATCCGGATCGCCGTGCACGGCGAGGGCGGCGTCGCCTACGGCCACCAGGTCATCGAGCTGGGCGCCTTCGCCGAGGCCGTCGTCGTCATCGACCACACCGGTGACGCGGTGCTCGCCGCCAACGTCGACTACGTCCTGGGCGACGGCGCGAAGCTGACCGTCGTCTCCGTGCAGGACTGGGACGACACCGCCGTCCACGTCGCCCAGCACAACGCGCTGGTCGGCCGGGACGCCTCCTTCAAGTCGGTCGTCGTCACCTTCGGCGGCGACCTGGTCCGCCTGCACCCGCGGGTCGCCTACGCGGCCCCCGGCGGCGAGGCGGAGCTGTTCGGCCTGTACTTCACCGACAAGGGCCAGCACCAGGAGCACCGCCTCCTGGTCGACCACAACACCCCGCACTGCACGTCCAACGCGGTGTACAAGGGCGCCCTCCAGGGCGACGGCGCCCACGCCGTCTGGATCGGCGACGTCCTCATCCAGGCCGCGGCCGAGGGCACCGACACCTACGAGATGAACCGGAACCTCGTCCTCACCGACGGCGCGCGGGTCGACTCCGTGCCGAACCTGGAGATCGAGACCGGCGAGATCGTCGGCGCCGGCCACGCCTCGGCGACCGGCCGCTTCGACGACGAGCAGCTCTTCTACCTCCAGTCCCGCGGCATCCCCGCCGAGGAGGCCCGCCGCCTCGTCGTGCGCGGCTTCTTCGCCGAGCTGGTCCAGCAGATCGGCCTGCCGGACGTGGAGGAGCGCCTCATCGAGAAGATCGAGGCCGAGCTGAAGGCGTCGGTCTGATGGCCTTCGTCCGCGCCTGTGCGCTGAGTGAGCTGGAGGACGACACCCCCAAGCGGGTGGAGCTCGACGGCACACCCGTCTCCGTCGTCCGCACCGAGGGCGAGGTGTTCGCGATCAACGACATCTGCTCGCACGCGAACGTCTCCCTCGCCGAGGGCGAGGTGGAGGACTGCGCGATCGAGTGCTGGCTGCACGGATCGTCGTTCGACCTCCGCACCGGCAAGCCGTCCGGACTGCCCGCGACGCGCCCCGTCCCCGTATACCCCGTAAAGATCCAAGGGGACGATGTGCTCGTCTCCGTCACCCAGGAGTCCTGAGTCACCCATGGCAACGCTTGAAATCCGCGACCTGCACGTCACCGTCGAGGCGGACAACGCCACGAAGGAGATCCTCAAGGGCGTCGACCTGACCGTGAAGCAGGGCGAGACCCACGCCATCATGGGCCCCAACGGGTCCGGCAAGTCCACCCTCGCGTACTCGCTCGCGGGCCACCCCAAGTACACGATCACCGGTGGCTCGGTCACCCTGGACGGCGAGGACGTCCTGGAGATGTCCGTCGACGAGCGGGCCCGCGCCGGCCTGTTCCTCGCCATGCAGTACCCGGTCGAGATCCCCGGCGTCTCGGTCTCCAACTTCCTGCGCACCTCCGCCACCGCCGTCCGCGGCGAGGCCCCCAAGCTGCGCACGTGGGTCAAGGAGGTCAAGGAGACGATGGCCGGGCTCCAGATGGACCCCTCCTTCGCCGAGCGCAACGTCAACGAGGGCTTCTCCGGCGGTGAGAAGAAGCGCCACGAGATCCTCCAGCTGGAGCTGCTCAAGCCGAAGATCGCCGTCCTGGACGAGACCGACTCCGGCCTGGACGTCGACGCGCTGAAGACCGTCTCCGAGGGCGTCAACCGCGTCCGCGCGACCGGCGAGGTCGGCACCCTGCTGATCACGCACTACACGCGCATCCTGAAGTACATCAAGCCCGACTTCGTGCACGTCTTCGCGGCCGGCCGCATCGCCGCCTCCGGCGGTGCCGAGCTGGCCGACCAGCTCGAGAACGAGGGCTACGAGGCCTACACGAAGGGCGGCGCTTCCGCGTGACTGACGCCCGACAGGGGCTCACCGGCCTCCTCGACACCGAGGCGATCCGCAAGGACTTCCCCATCCTGGACCGCACGGTCCACGACGGGAAGAAGATCGTTTACCTGGACTCCGCGGCGACCTCGCAGAAGCCGCGTCAGGTCCTCGACGCGCTCAACGAGTACTACGAGCGGCACAACGCGAACGTTCACCGCGGCGTCTACACCATCGCCGAGGAGGCCACCGCGCTGTACGAGGGCGCCCGCGACAAGGTCGCCGCCTTCATCAACGCACCCAGCCGCGACGAGGTGATCTTCACCAAGAACGCCTCCGAGTCGCTGAACCTCGTGGCCAACATGCTCGGCTGGGCGGACGAGCCCTACCGGGTGGACCGCGAGACCGAGATCGTCACCACGGAGATGGAGCACCACTCCAACATCGTGCCGTGGCAGCTCCTCTCCCAGCGCACGGGCGCGAAGCTGAAGTGGTTCGGCATCACCGACGACGGCCGGCTCGACCTGTCGAACATCGACGAGATCATCACGGAGAAGACGAAGATCGTCTCCTTCACGCTGGTCTCCAACATCCTGGGCACCGTCAACCCGGTCGAGCAGATCATCCGGCGCGCCCAGCAGGTCGGCGCGCTGGTCTGCATCGACGCCTCCCAGGCGGCCCCGCACATGGTGCTCGACGTGCAGGCGCTCCAGGCCGACTTCGTGGCCTTCACCGGCCACAAGATGGTCGGCCCGACGGGCATCGGCGTGCTGTGGGGGCGGCAGGAACTCCTGGAGGACCTGCCCCCCTTCCTCGGCGGCGGCGAGATGATCGAGACGGTGTCGATGCACTCCTCGACGTACGCCCCCGCGCCGCACAAGTTCGAGGCCGGCACGCCCCCGATCGCCCAGGCCGTCGGCCTCGGCGCGGCCGTGGACTACCTCTCGGCGATCGGCATGGAGAAGATCCACCTCCACGAGAAGGCGATCACCGAGTACGCGGTGCGGCGCCTGCTGGACGTCCCCGACCTGCGGATCATCGGTCCGGCGACGGCCGAGGACCGGGGGGCGGCGATCTCCTTCACGCTCGGCGACATCCACCCTCACGACGTGGGACAGGTCCTCGACGAGCAGGGCATCGCCGTCCGGGTCGGCCACCACTGCGCGCGGCCGGTCTGCCTGCGGTACGGAATTCCCGCGACGACGCGAGCGTCGTTCTATCTGTACTCCACGCCCGCCGAGGTCGACGCCTTGGTGGACGGTCTGGAGCACGTCCGGAACTTCTTCGGCTGAGGGCTGACTGGTGAAGCTTGATTCGATGTACCAGGAAGTGATCCTGGACCACTACAAGCACCCCCACGGGCGCGGCCTGCGGGACGGCGACGCCGAGGTGCACCACACCAATCCGACGTGCGGCGACGAGATCACGCTCCGCGTGCGGTACGACGGCGAGACCGTCGCCGACGTGAGCTACGAGGGCCAGGGCTGCTCCATCAGCCAGGCCAGCGCCTCCGTGCTCAACGACCTCCTCGTCGGCAAGGAGCTGTCCCAGGCGCAGCGGATCCAGGGCGCGTTCCTGGAGCTGATGCAGTCCAAGGGCCAGGTGGAGCCCGACGAGACGATGGAGGAGCTGCTGGAGGACGCCGTCGCGTTCGCCGGCGTCTCCAAGTACCCCGCGCGGGTCAAGTGCGCGCTGCTGAGTTGGATGGCGTGGAAGGACGCGACGGCCAAGGCGCTGTCCGAAGGGAAGACCGCATGAGCGAGAACGAGACCGCGACCATGAAGCCGGCCTCCGAGGAGGAGGTCCGCGAGGCGCTGTACGACGTCGTCGACCCCGAGCTGGGCATCGACGTCGTCAACCTGGGCCTGATCTACGGCATCCACGTCGACGACGCCAACATCGCCACCCTCGACATGACCCTCACGTCCGCGGCCTGCCCGCTGACCGACGTCATCGAGGACCAGGCGAAGTCCGCCACGGACGGCATCGTCAACGAGCTGCGCATCAACTGGGTCTGGATGCCGCCGTGGGGCCCGGACAAGATCACCGACGACGGCCGCGAGCAACTGCGGGCGCTCGGGTTCAACGTCTGACCCCGCTGTCCCCGGCACGACGCCGAAGGCCGTGCCCGCCAGGATGCCTGGCGGGCACGGCCTTCGGCGCTGTACGGGGCGCTCCTAGACGTGCGCGGGCGGCGGGCCGTACTGCTCGGGCAGCGTCAGCGCCGCCGCCTCGGCGAGGACCGGGCCCAGGTTCTCCGTGCGCATCCGCAGGTCCACGTAGAGCAGGCCGACCACCAGCGGCGGGAAGACCGCCGAGAACAACTGGGCGATCATCTGGCTGATCAGCGACAGGACCATCAAGCCGCCGAACGCCGCGACCACCTCGCCGCCGGTCGGCTCCGCGCCCAGCTCCGCGGGGTCGAACACGCCGGGAAGCATCCCGATCATCTGGAACGGCATCTGGACCGTGTAGCCGATCACCGACGCCAGCAGGTAGGCGAGCATCGTGACGCCGAGGACCCGCCACCAGCTTCCGCGCACCAGGCGGGCGGAGCGGCGCAGCGCCGCGACCGGCCGCTGCCCCTCGAAGACCACCACGGTCGGGGCCAGGGAGAACTTCACCCAGAGCCAGACGGCCACCGGCCCCAGGACCAGCGCGCCGGCGAAGCCGACCCAGATCAGCGGCAGTGCGCCCTCCGCCTCCCCCGTCGAGGCGAAGTAGAACGCCGTGCCGGCGACGGCGGCCATGAAGAGGGCCACCGGCACGACCGCGATCAGCGCCACCAGCAACACCGTGCCGAGCATGGCCCACACCCGTGCCCAGGAGCGCTTCCAGACCGCGCCGAAGCCGATCGGGCGGCCCAGGACGGCCTCCTGGAGGACCACCGGGGCCGCCGCCTGTACGACCGCCGAGGCCAGCAGGTAGAGCAGGATGCCGACGATCAGCAGCACGCCGAACGCCACGCCCAGGGACACGACCTCGGTGGCGTCCGGGGTGCCGGGACCCGTCAGCCGGTCCCATTGGGAGGCCACCGCGGCGATGGCGACGGCCACCGCGGCGCCCATCACCAGCGTCGCCGCGCCGAACAGCGTGACCGCCATGCCGATCAGCGGCTTCCAGTAGCGCCCGATCGCCGAGAAGGCGCCGCTGAGCATGTCCGAGACCCTCAGCGGCGCCAGGGGTATCACCCCCGGCCTGGGCGGTGCGGCCCATCCGCCGCTCCATCCGCCGCCCGGCTCCTGCGCTCCCCCGTGGAAGGGGCCCCCGCCCCGGGGCGCGCCCCCGTACGGGCCGCCGCCCCACCCTGCGTCCTGCGCCACTGCGTCTCCGTCGTCTCGTCGGCCCGCGGTCACGGGCCGTGCCATCGGTCGGGCCACCGTAACGCCCCCCGTCCGAACGATGATATGTACGGTTGTCCGCACCGTTGTGTACGGTCGTCCGCATGGGATACGCATACGGGCTGCTCGCCGCCGCCATCGCCGCGGAGGTGGCCGGGACGACGGCCATGAAGTACAGCGAGGGCTTCACCCGGCTCTGGCCCTCGCTCGGCACCGCGGCGGGGTACCTCATCGCCTTCACCCTGCTCGCGCAGACCCTGAAGACCCTCTCGGTGGGCACCGCGTACGCCATCTGGGCCGGCGTCGGCACCGCGGCCGTCGCCCTGATCGGCGTCCTCTTCCTCGGCGAGTCCGGCAGCCCGGTCAAGGTCGCGGGCGTCGCCCTGATCGTCGCCGGGGTCGTCGTGCTCAACCTGGGAGGGGCCCACTGATGGCCCGGCGGTACGACCCCGAGCGGCGGACGCGGATCATCGACGCGGCGCTGCGCGTGGTCGCGGACCACGGCATCGACGGGCTCAGCCACCGCGCCGTCGCGGCCGAGGCGGACGTGCCGCTGGGCTCGACCACGTACCACTTCCGCTCGCTCGACGAACTGCTGGTCGCCGCCCTGCGCCGGTCCGACCGGAACCTCGCCGAGACCCTGCGCGCCGGGATAGGGCCGGGCCCCGGCCCCCGGGGGCTCCCCGACGAGCTGACCCGCGTGCTGGGCCGGTGGTTCGCGGGCGAGCGCGGCGCGGTCGAGCTGGAGTGCGAGCTGTACCTGGCGGCCCTGCGCCGCCCCGCCCTGCGCCCGGTCGCCGCCGAGTGGACCGAGGACGCCGTCGAGCTGCTGTCCCGGCGCACCGACCCGGCGACCGCGCGGGCGCTCGTCGCGCTGCTGGACGGCGTCTGCCTGCGCACCCTGCTGACCGGCGGCGCGTTCGACGCCGCCCACACCCGCGAGATGCTGGCCCGGATCACCGGGGCCGCGCCCGACCGGCCGCCGGGAGCGGAGGCGGTCCGCGGGACGGGACCGGTTCGCCCGAGCGGGTTCCGGCCGGTTAGGTTGCTGTGCATGACCGACACGACTTCCCAGGGCCCTGCCCGCACCACCGGCGCCGTCGCCGCCGGCCTCGCCACCGTCGCCGGTGACGGCACCGTCCTCGACACCTGGTTCCCCGCCCCCGAGCTGACCTCGGAACCCGGCCCCGCCGGCACGCAGCGCCTCGGACCCGACGAGGCCGTGAACCGGCTCGGCCAGGGAGCCGCCAAGGCCCTCGGCGTGGACGCTCGGCGCGGCGTCGAGGTCGTCGCCGTGTCCACGGTCATCTCCTCGCTCGACGACAAGCCGCTCGACGCCCACGACGCCTACCTGCGCCTGCACCTGCTCTCGCACCGGCTCGTCCAGCCGCACGGCCAGAACCTCGACGGCCTCTTCGGGCTGCTGGCCAACGTCGCCTGGACCTCGCTCGGCCCGGTCGCCGTCGACGACCTGGAGCGGGTCCGGCTCAACGCCCGCGCGGAGGGCCTGCACCTCCAGGTGACCTCGGTCGACAAGTTCCCGCGGATGACGGACTACGTCGCCCCCAAGGGCGTGCGCATCGCGGACGCCGACCGGGTCCGCCTCGGCGCGCACCTCGCCGCCGGGACCACCGTCATGCACGAGGGCTTCGTCAACTTCAACGCGGGCACGCTCGGCACCTCCATGGTCGAGGGCCGGATCTCCGCGGGCGTCGTCGTCGGCGACGGCTCCGACATCGGCGGCGGCGCCTCCACCATGGGCACCCTCTCCGGCGGCGGCAAGGAGCGCATCATCATCGGCGAGCGCTGCCTGATCGGCGCCGAGGCGGGCATCGGCATCGCGCTCGGCGACGAGTGCGTCGTCGAGGCCGGCCTCTACGTCACCGCCGGCACGCGCGTCACGCTGCCGGACGGCCAGACGGTCAAGGCGCGCGAACTCTCCGGCGCCTCCAACATCCTCTTCCGCCGCAACTCGGTCACCGGCGCCGTCGAGGCCCGCCCGAACAACGCGTCGTGGGGCGGCCTGAACGACGTCCTCCACGCCCACAACTGACGCACCGGCTTCAGGAGGCCGCGAGGAGTTCCTCGTACGCCTCGCGCAGCCCGTCGGCCGCATCGCGCCCGGCGGGCTGCAGCGGTTCGCGGACCGGTCCGGCGTCCAGGAGGGCCTTGACCGCCACCGTGCCGGGCAGCCCGCCCGCCATCACCCGCTCGACCAGGCGGACGGTGAGCCGGTTGAGCCGGGCCGCCTCGTCCGTGCGGCCGGCGTCGAACGCGTCCAGCGGGGCCCGCATGTGGCGCGGGACCACGTTGGCGACCGTGCTGACGAAGCCCGTGCCCCCGAGCGCGTACAGCGGCAGGTTCAGCTCCTCGCAGCCCGAGTAGTACGCCAGCGAGGTCCGGGCCATCACCTTCGTCGAGCCGAGCAGGTCGTACGCGCAGTCCTTCACGGCGACGACGCGCGGGTGCCCCGCCAGCCGCACCAGGGTCTCCGGCTCGATCCGCGTGCCGGTGCGGCCGGGGATGTCGTACAGCATCACCGGCAGGCCCGTGGCGTCCGCCACCCGCAGGAAGTGCGCCTCGACCGCGGCCTGCGGCGGACGGCTGTAGTACGGGGTGACCACCAGCAGCCCGTCCGCCCCCGCCTCCTCGGCCTCCCGCGCGAGCCGCACGGTGTGCGCGGTGTCCGCGCTGCCGACGCCCGTGAGCAGCCGCACGCCCCCGCCCACTTCCGCGCGGACGGCCCGCACCAGCGCGGCCTTCTCGGCGTCCGTGGTGGTGGGGGACTCGCCGGTGGTGCCGTTGAGGACGAGCCCGTCGCACCCCTCGGCCGCCAGGCGGGCGGCGTGCGCGCGGGCGGCCGGCAGGTCCAGCGCGCCGGTGGCGGTGAAGGGAGTGATCATGGCGCAGAGCGTGCGGCCGAAAGGGGGCCGTGCGGAAGGGGTCATGCCCGCAGTCTCGGCGCGGCCGACCGTGAAGGTCCACTTAGATCTGCTTGCGCTCACCGGCAAGAGGAGCTGAAACGTCCCCGGCGCGAGGCGTCGGCGGCCCTGGCGCGATCGGCCGCACGGACGGCGGACGCGGCGCAAGGGGCGGACGGGATGGGGACACGCGTGCGGGCGCCGGGGCGGAGCCCGGCCCCTCCTGCCGGCGGCGGCCCTGGCCGCGTCGACCGGCTGCTCCTCCACCCCGGAGGGCGGCGGCCTCGTCGAGGGCGACGCCCTGGCGGTCTCCGCCGCCCCGGCCTCGCCGCGCGGACCTTCCCGCCGGAGGGCCACGACATCCGGCTGACGGACGAACTCGACATGACCGCCCGGCGCGCCGGACGGGCGACCTGGCGCGGGCTCGCACCCCGCGACGGCGTACCCGCGGCGGGGTTTGACCTCAAGCGCGCCTGAGGTGTGACGGTGGGGGAGTGCCGCACCGGACGGGGCGGCGAGAGAGGGGAACACCACCGTGACCGCACACCTCACCGACCGCCCGGACCCGGCCCGCGCCGACGCCCGGACCATCAAGGTCAGCACCTGGAACGTCGGCACCCCCCAGCGGCAGCGGCAGACCGTCGCCGCCGTCCGCGCGGCCTGGACGAGCCGCCCGTGGCCGCACCCCGGACTGCTCTCCTACAGCGTGTACGCGGGGGAGGACGGCGCGACCCTGCTCCACTACTCCCAGTGGACCGGCGAACAGCCCTACCGCGCCTTCGTACGGGAGGGCCGCGACGTCCGCAACGGCGAGATCGACGCCGCCGTCCCCGGCATCGAACGCCTCGGACTGCACACCTACGAGCTGTACCGCTCCGGGCTCCGGACCGAGGGCGACACCCAGGCGCCGGGGACCGTCGTCATCGTGGACGCCCTCTTCGACGGCCCCGACCCGGCCCGCCAACGCGCCTGGGTGGACGCGGTGTTCGAGGCGCTCGGGGACGAGCCCCGCGTCCCGGAGGGCGGCATCGCCGCGCACTTCCACGTCAGCACCGACGGGACCCGCGTCCTCAACTACGCCGAGTGGGTAAGCGCCGACCACCACATCGCCGCCCTCGCCGCCCCGGGCGACGGCATCGGCTCCCCGACGCCGCTGTGGGAACGCGTCCAGAACTATCCGGGCATGACCGGCGGCGCCGTCAACCGCTACACGCCCGCGCTCAGCCTGGAACCGGCCGCGCGCGCGTAGCGGCGTCCGGCGGTCCCCGAGGCGTGCGGGGCGGTCGTCGACAAGCCCCGCGCCCCCGGCCCCGCCCCGCCCGCCGGAGCCGGACGGCGCGGGACCGATTGCGTCTAGGCTTGGGCGGCTGAACCGCGTACACACGCCGTACGCCCCCGAGCACGCACCGAGGAGAATCCCCGATGTCCGCAGAGCGCCCCTCCCTGCCGCCGGTGCGGCTGCCCTCCGAGGCCGAACTGGCGCGGGACGCGCTCGCCGCTCCGCTGTTCGTCCGCGCCGTCCGGCTCGCCCGCTGGGCCGGGCCGGACGTCCGCGTCGGGGCCGGCGGCGAGCTGGCCGAGCAGCACCTCCCCGCCGCGGCCGAACATCTGGGGCTCCCGGCCGACGAGGAGGGCGCCGCGTACGCGGGGGAGGCCTGGCGGCTCGCCGTGGACACCGGCCTCGTCGACGTCACGGACCCGGAGGAGGAGGACGGGGAGGGCGCCGCCGCGGCCGGCGAGAACCTGGCGCTGCTCACCTCGGGTTCCCCGCAGGACGTCCTGGCCATCTGGCTCGACGGCCTGGACGCCGTGCACGCCGACGCCACCGCGCCCGTCCTGGACGACTTCGCGGACCTGGTCGGCGAGGACGGCTCGATCGACTTCGACGCCCTGGACTGGGACCCGGAGGCCGAGACGGAGTTCCTCGACGGCGTCCTCGGCAACCTCTACCTGCTCACCCTCGCGGACAACGGCGCGGGCGACGGACCGGTGCCGCTGCCCGCCCTCGCCGCCTCGGTGATCGTCCCCGACGACATGGGCGAGCCCACCGACGACGTCCTGGAGCAGGTCTCGGAGGCGATGATGCGCCTCGACGACCAGTTCCGGCTCCTGGAACCCATCGGCATCGTCGAGTACCGGCCGGTGGACGAGGCGCTGATGGTCGAGGAGGGCGACGCGATGGTGGACGCCTCCGTCGCCGACGCCGAGGAGGACATCACCCGGTACGGCATGGTCAGGCTCACCCCCCTCGGCCTCTACGGCGTCCGGGCCCGGATGGTGGAGGCCGGGGTGGACGCCCCCGTCGTCGGCGACCTCGCGGGCAAGGGCGCCGACGCGCTGCTCGACGGCGTCGCCCACTACCCGGAGTCCGCAGCCCGCGCCGAGATCACGCTCTGGCTCGCGGGGCACGGCGCCGACGGAGCGGTGGCGGCCGCGGCCGAGCTGCTCGCCGCGGCGCGCGGCACGGACGAGGGCGCCCCGCTGCGCCGCCTCCACTGCCAGCAGGCCCTCGCCCTGGCCGGCCCCGAGGCGGAGCCCGCCGTACGCGCGGTGCTCGACGACCCCGAACTGGGCGGCCTGGCCCGCGTCTGGCTCGCCGAGCACGGCGCGGCCGACGTCCCCGCCCCGCCGCAGGACATGATCTTCTGGCTGGCCATCGACACCATCGCCGCCCAACTGGAGGCGGAAGGCGAGCTGGAGGAGCTCCAGGGGCTGGTGGAGGGGCTCTCCGCGCAGCACAGCGGCTTCTTCGACGAGGTCTGGCGCGTGGACCACCCGGCCACCGCCGACGTGCTGGAGGCCATGGGCCGGCTGCACAGCGACAAGAAGGCCGCCAAGGAGGCCCGCAAGGCGGCCTACAAGGCCCGCTCCCGCACGAGCGACTGACCCGGCCGCCGCGCGCGGCGCGGGCGGGGTTCCCCCGGTGGCGGGACACGCCCCGTGCCGGGGGAGGGCCACACGTTCGGGGGGCTTTCCGCCGCCGCCTCCGGCCGCCGGGGGCGGCCGGAGCCCCAGGCGGGCCCCGGTCGGCGCTCATTACGAATGCGGCACTTCTGGGGCCCCGGAGCGGGCGGGCATGGCGTCGGGCCTTAACAGGGCGCATACTCGACGTAATGAAACAGTCAGCCGGTTCCCGGCGTCACCTGCCTTCCAGTCCCTTCAACCGCCCGGCTCAGGAGGCCCCACCGGTCGAATGCTTCGATGTGGGCGACAGGGTGTCGCACGACCAGTTCGGGCTCGGCAGGATTCTCGCTGTCGAGGGTGACAACGACGCGGTCCTCATCGACTTCTCGGGGCGACAGGGGCGAATCCTGAGCCCCTACTCCAAACTGACCAAGCTCTGAGGAGCACGGCGAGCACGAGCAGCGTCCGCCTCCTCCGGACGATCCGGGGCGCCTGAACCACTTCAGGCGCCCCGGACTCCGTTGCGCCCCCGGCCGGGGCGCCCGGCGTCTACAGGGACTTCGCGGCGGGCTTCACCATGCCGCGCACGGTGCGCGACTTCACGAACTCGCCCATCGCGGTCATCTCCCACTCGCCGCTGAACTGCTTGATGAGCTTGGCCATCATGACGCCGGTCTGCGGCTCGGCCCCGGTCAGGTCGAAGCGGACCAGCTCCTCGCCGGTCGCGTCGTCGATCAGCCGGCAGTAGGCCTTGGCCACCTCGTTGAACTTTTGGCCGGTGAAGGAGTTCACCGTGAAGACCAGGCCCGTCGCCTCCGCCGGGACCCGGCCGAGGTCGACCGTGATCACCTCGTCGTCGCCCGAGCCGTCCCCGGTGAGGTTGTCCCCGGAGTGGGTGATCGCCCCGTGCAGGATGGACAGCTTGCCGAAGTAGCAGCTGTCCAGGTGGTTGCGGTCGGGGCCGTAGGCGATGACCGACGCGTCCAGGTCGATGTCCTTGCCGCGGAAGGCGGGCTCCCAGCCCAGGCCCATCCGGACCCGCGAGAGCAGCGGAGCACCGCCCTTGACCAGGGACACGGTCTGGTTCTTCTGGAGGCTGACCCGGCCCTTGTCCAGGTTGACCTTGCCCGACGGGCCCGCGGGCGCGGGGGGAGCCGGGGCGGCCGAGGGGGCGGGCGGCGCGAGCCGCGGATCGACGGGGGCGGCCGGAGCGGGGGACGCGGCGGCCGGGGCCGGGGCGGACGGGGCGGGGGCGGACGGGGCGGCGGGCTCCTCGACCGAGACGCCGAAGTCCGTAGCGATCCCGGCCAGCCCGTCGGCGTACCCCTGGCCGACCGCGCGGGCCTTCCAGACCCCGTTGCGCAGGTAGACCTCGATGACCAGGAGCGCCGTCTCGGAGCCCAGCCGGGGCGGGGTGAAGGTGGCCAGCGCGGTGCCGTCGTCCGCGTTGCGCACGGTGGCGGTCGGCTCGACGCCCTGGAACGTCCGGCCCGCGGCGTCCGGGCTCGCGGTGATGACGATCTTCTCGATGCCGGGCGGGACCGCGGCGGTGTCCACCACGATGGCGTCGGGCGCGGAACCCCCGCCGGAGCGGTAGGTCACACCGGGGCCCGAGGGCTGGTTGTAGAAGATGAAGTCGTCGTCGGAGCGCACCTTGCCGTCGGCGGTGAGCAGCAGGCCCGAGACGTCGAGCCGCACCGGTGCGGCGACGTCCACCGCCACACGGGCGGCGGAGAGAGGGATGTTCGAGCCGGGGGTCATTACGGTCATGCACCGGGTAACGAACGACCCCGCTTTGCCGTTCCCTTACCTTCGCGCGGCCCGCGGCCACCCGCTCGCGCGGCCGTCCCGCCGGCGGCTCCGCCCGCCCCGCGCCCCCGTTCGCGTCACCGGCGGTTGCGCGGGTGGTCGCGGGCCGCGCGCTCGTTGCCGTGCTTGTACGCGCCGGTCCAGCGGGCCATCACCATCTGGGCGTCGCCCGCCGCCACCTCGGCGAGGAACCGCACGGCCCGGTCGCCGCGCAGGACGCCCGCGCGGCGGCCGTGGTGGGTGATGGCGACCTCGGCGTCGCCGTGCTGCTCGTAGTGGAATCCTGTAGGTCTCGGCATGGCCCGTATCCTGCTCGGCCGCCCGCCCCCTGTCACCTGTGTTTCGCGCGGGCGCGCGCCGGGCGACCGGCGCGTGGGCCGCGCCTCCTCGGGCGTCTTCTCGACCCGGCGGGCCCGCCCGCCTACGCTGGTGCCCGACAGCGCCCCGCGGAACCGGGGCGCGCGCCATGGAACGCGCGGGAGGAGAGGGATGTGCGCCGCTTGACCCGTCGCCGCCACATCGACCTCGGCCGCGCCTCCAGCGCCTTCTGTCGCCGCGAAGTCTGAGGAGAGCCGCCCTCCTTCGCGCCCGCGCGGGACGCCCCGTGCGCCGGCCGCCCGACGAGCGCCCCCGCCGCCGCGCCCTCCTGGCACGGCCGCTCATGCCACCGCCTGCCCCGCACCGCCCCTCGCCCCCTTGTGCGCCCGCCCGATCGGAGAGACGCGACGATGCCCCTGACCTTCCACTGGTTCCTCCCCACCAACGGCGACAGCCGCCACGTCGTGGGCGGCGGCCACGGCACACCGGTCACGGCGGCCGGCGGCGACCGCCCGCCCACGGTCCGCTACCTCGCCCAGATCGCCCGCGCGGCGGAGGACCTGGGCTTCGGCGGCGTGCTCACGCCCACCGGGGCCTGGTGCGAGGACGCCTGGCTCACCACCGCGATGGTCAGCCAGCACACCGAGCGGCTGGCGTTCCTCGTCGCCTTCCGCCCCGGCTTCCTCTCCCCGACCCTCGCCGCCCAGATGGCCGCGACCTACCAGCGGCAGACCGGCGGGCGGCTCCTGCTGAACGTCGTCACCGGCGGCGAGAGCAAGGAGCAGCGCGCCTACGGGGACTTCCTCGACAAGGACGCCCGCTACGCCCGTACCGGGGAGTTCCTGGACATCGTCCGGCGGCTGTGGGGCGGTGAGGCCGTCGACGCGGCCGGCGAGCACCTGCGGGTCGAGCAGGCCCGGCTCGCCCGGCTCCCCGACCCCGTGCCGCCGATCTACTTCGGCGGGTCGTCCCCGGCCGCCGGCCCGGTCGCCGCCCGCCACGCGGACGTCTACCTCACCTGGGGCGAGCCGCCCGCCCAGGTGGCCGACAAGATCGCCTGGATACGGGGGCTCGCCGCCGAGCGGGGGCGCACCGTACGGTTCGGCGTCCGGCTGCACGTGATCAGCCGCGACACCGCCCAGGCGGCCTGGGCCGAGGCGGACCGGCTGCTGGCGGGCTTCGACCCGGCCACCGTGCGCTCGGTCCAGGAGGGGCTGGCCCGCAGCGAGTCCGAGGGGCAGCGGCGGATGCTGGAGCTGCACGGCGGACGCCGGGACGGCCTGGAGATCCACCCCAACCTGTGGGCGGGCATCGGGCTGGTCCGGGGCGGGGCGGGCACGGCGCTGGTCGGCGGCCACGCCGAGGTCGCCGAGCGGATCGTCGAATACCACGCGGCGGGCGTCGACGAGTTCATCCTCTCCGGGTACCCGCATCTGGAGGAGGCGTACTGGTTCGGCGAGAACGTCCTGCCCCGGCTGGCCGCGGCCGGCCTCTGGACGCACCCGGCGCGGTCGGGCGCCCCGTCGCCGGGCCGACCCGCCGCGACCGGGCGGGTCACCGTCCCAGCGCCGCCTTCATGACCTTCTGGGCGACCGGCGCGGCCAGGCCGTTGCCGCTGACCTCGGAGCGGGCCGAGCCGGAGTCCTCGATGACCACCGCGACGGCGACCTCCCGGTCGCTGCCGCGGTCCTTCGCGTACGAGGTGAACCAGGCGTACGGCGTGTTGCCGTTGTCCACGCCGTTCTGCGCGGTCCCGGTCTTCCCGCCGACCTCGGCCCCGGCGATCCGGGCGTTGGTCCCGGTGCCCTCCTCGACGACCGTCACCATGGCGCTGCGGAGCTGCTCGGCGGTCGACTCCTTCACCACCCGCTCCGTCTCGCCGTCGCCGGTCTCCTCCAGCGTGGAGCCGTCCCCGTCCGTCACCCGCGACACCATGTGCGGCGCGGCCAGCTCCCCGCCGTTGGCGAGGGCGGAGGAGACCATCGCCATCTGGAGCGGGGTCGCGGTGACCTCGAACTGGCCGATGCCGGTCAGCGCCGTCTGCGCCCGGTCCATGCCGGTGGGGTAGACGCTCTCGGAGGCCCGCACCGGGACGTCCTGCTTCTCGGTGTCGAAGCCGAAGGCGTCCGCCATCGCCTTGACCCGGTCCTGGCCGAGGTCGGCGGCCGCCTTCGCGAAGACGTTGTTGCAGGAGTACTGGAGCGCGGTGCGCAGGGTCGCGTTCGCGCAGGGGGCGGAGGGGTTCTCGTTGCGGAGCACGGTGCTGGTGCCGGGCAGGGTGTACGGGTCGGGGCTGTCGGTGGCCTCGTCGACCGAGCCGTACAGCCCGTTCTCCAGCGCCGCCGACGCCACCACCAGCTTGAACGTGGAGCCGGGCGCCAGCGGCTGTCGCAGCGCCCGGTTGAGCAGCGGCTTGTCCTCGTCCTCCAGCAGCGCGCGCCACGCCTCGCCGTCCGACCTGCCGCTGATCCGCGAGGGGTCGTAGGAGGGGGTGGAGACCATGCCGAGGACGCGCCCGGTCCGCGGGTCCAGGGCCACCGCCGCGCCCTTGTCGTCGCCGAGCGCCTCGTACGCAGCCTTCTGGACGCCCGGATCGATGGTGGTCAGCACGTCGCCCGGAGCGGCCTGCCGACCGGTGATCACGTCCGCGGGGTTCTTCAGCCGGTCGTCCGTGCCGTCCAGGACGTCGCCGTGGATGCCTTCGAGCTGGGTCGCCCCGTACGCCTGCGAGCTGTAGCCGGTGACGGCCGCGTACAGCTCGCCCTGGGTGTAGGTGCGCTGGTAGCGCAGGTCGCCGCCGTCGACCTCCTTCGATCCGGTGACCGGCGAACCGGCCACGATGATGTCCCCGAGCGGCTGCGCGTACCGCGCGATGGTGTTCCGCCGGTTGTGCTCGTCGTCTGCGAGCGCCTTGGCCTCGTACGCCTGCACCCAGGTCGCCCGCACGAGCAGTGCGAGCACCATCAGCAGGCAGAAGGCCGAAGCGCGCCTGATTGTCCTGTTCATCCCCCTGTGGGACGAACGGGGCCTCGCGGGCCGTTCCCGGCGCCGCCCCTTCTCACCGATTTCTCAGACGGTACGGGCGGCTCGGCCCGCGGTGCTCGGCGGGCGGGGACCACGGGCCCCCGGCTCAGAGCCTGCGGGTGGCGAGGGCGAGCCGGTCCCGCGTGTCGAGCAGGGCGTCCTCGACCGCCTGTTCGAGTCCGGGGGTGAGCCGGGCGGCGGGCACCGAGCAACTGACCGCGTCGCGCGCGGGCGTCCGGTAGGGGATCGCGACGCCGAGGCAGTGCAGGCCGAGGGTGTTCTCCTCGCGGTCCGTCGCGTACCCCCGCTCGCGGACCAGGCGCAGCTCCTCGATCAGCCTCTCGCGGTCGGTGATGGTGTGCTCGGTCAGCGCGGGCAGCGTCTCGGGCAGCATCTTGCGGACCCACTCGTCGTCGTGGGTCGCCAGCAGCGCCTTGCCGAGCGAGGTGGAGTGGGCGGGCAGCCGGCGGCCGACGCGGGTGAAGGGGCGCAGGTGGTGCGGGGACTGCCGGGTGGCCAGGCAGACCACGTCCGTGCCGTCCAGGCGGGCCAGGTGGACGGTCTCCGCCGTGTCGTCGGCGAGCCGGTCCAGGGCCGGCCGGGCCGCGGCCACGACCTCGTCGCCGTCGACGTACGCCGTGCCCACCAGCAGGGCGCGCACCCCGATCCCGTACCGGGTGCCCGTCGCGTCGGTGTCCACCCAGCCCAGCTCGACCAGGGTGCGCAGCAGCATGTAGAGGCTGGACTTCGGATATCCGACGGCCTCCTGCACGGCGGCGAGGGAGTGCATACCGGGCCGCCCCGCGAAGTACTCCAGCAGCTCCACCGTCCGCACCGCGGACTTGACCTGCGCCCCACCGGACTCGCTGACCGACATGGCCCACGCCTCCCTCTCCAGCCCTTCGGCCCCGCGCCTTCGCCGGGGCCACCGGGTTCATGATCGGGAACCCTGTTCAGAATACCGAACGCCCCTGCTGCGCGGCCCCGTGAGGACGGCGGGGATCCGGGCGGCCCGGCCGCGGCCGACGGTGCGTCCGGTGGTGATTGACGGCGGGGCGGGGGCGGTCGAGGGTGGGCGCATGACGCTCTCCCTGATCAGTCAAGCGGCGGCCGCCGAGTTCGCGCCGGAGGTCACCTATCTCAACACCGCCACGTGGGGCCTGCTGCCGCGCCGGGCGATCGCGGCGGTCAAGGCCCTCGCCGACGAGAACGCCGCCGGCCGCCGGGTGGGGGCGGGGTCCCTCGACGCCGTGGAGGCCGCCCGCGTCGGCTTCGCACGGGTGGTCGGGGTCCACGCGGACCGGGTCGCCACCGGAAGCTCGGTCTCCGTGCACGTCGGGCTGATCGCGGCCTCGCTCCCGCCGGGCGCCGAAGTGCTCTGCCCCGAGGGCGAGTTCGCCTCCGTGGTCCGGCCGTTCGCCCTTCGGGGCGACCTGCGCACGCGGTACGCCCCGCTCGACGGCCTCGCCGAGGCCGTGCGCCCGGACACCGCGCTCGTCGCCTTCTCCGCGGTGCAGTCGGCCGACGGCAGGGTGGCCGACCTCGCCGCCGTCCGCGCGGCGGCCGCCGCCCACGGGGCCCGGACCCTGGTGGACGCCACCCAGGCGGCCGGCTGGTTCCCGGTGGACGCCGGGGCGTACGACTACACCGTCACCGGCGGCTTCAAGTTCCTGCTCTGCCCGCGGGGCACGTCCTTCCTGACCGTGACCGAGGAGGCGCAGACCACCCTGCCGCACCTCTTCGCGGGCTGGGTCGCCGGAGGACCGCCCTGGACCGCCAACTACGGCCCGCTGGAGCGGATCGACCCCACCGCCCGCGGTTTCGACGAACCGCCCGCCTTCCTCTCGTACCACGGGGCCGAGCACTCCCTGGCCCTGCTCGCCGAGATCGGGCCGGACGCGCTGTACGCCCACGCCACCGGGCTCGCGGCCCGGCTGCGCGCGGGACTCGTGGAGCTCGGGCACCCCGTCGTCCCCGGCGATTCGGCGGTCGTCTCCGTGCCGGGGCTCGACGGCCGCGCCCCCGACCTCGGGAAGGCGGGGATCGCGGTCTCGGCCCCGGCCGGCAACCTGCGGATCTCCTGCCACCTCTACAACACCGAGGCGGACGTGGACCGGGTGCTGGAGGCCCTGGCCTGACCGGCGGGGAAAGGGCCCGGCCGGCTACCCGGCGTCGGGCGCCCCGCCACCGCTCTCCAGCGGCGCCCCGTGCCACCGCCAGTCGGTGCGGCGCGGGCGGTCCGGCAGCTCGGCGCGGCCGGTGGCCCACAGCAGGACGGCCCACCGGTCGCCGCCCGCCGGGGCGTCGGGGAAGAGGCGGGCCAGCGCCCGGTCGCACAGCGCCGGGGGCGGCGACCACTCCACGCCCAGGCCCACGGCGAGGTCGTGGGCGTGCACCAGGGTCTCCACCACGCCCATCGCGGCGAACCCCTCCGGGTCCGAGACCCCGGAGGGGTGGTAGGAGCGGACCGAGGGCGCTGTCGTGCGCACCATCGAGGCCAGCAGCGCACCGCTCGCCTCCACCGTGGCCAGCAGCCCGGCCGGACCGGCGGCGCGGTCGGCGAACACGGCGTTGGACGGCCCGCCCGGCCGGTCGGCGGTCCACCGGAAGGGGAGGTAGCCCTCCAGCGGGGGCGTGCGCGGGCCGAGCTGCGCGGCGTAGGAGACGAGGTCGTCGCCCAGGTGCTCCGCCGTCTCCCAGCAACTCCACGTCAGGTCCCCGGCGGGCGCGTCCCAGCGCTCCGCCGGTGCTCCGGCCAGCGCGTCCACCGCGAGCCGCACGGCGGCGGCCACGTCGTCGGCGGTCACCGGCGGCCGGGTCCCGGTCAGGGCCGCCAGCTCGGCCGCGCCGCACTCCACGCAGAACTCGTTGCCCTCCGGGTCGGCGAGGGTCACCCAGCCCCGCCCGTTCGGCCTGCGGTGGTCGGCGACGGGCGTCGCGCCGAGCGCCAGCAGCCGCTCGACCTCCTCGTCCCGCGTACGGTCCTGCGGTTGGACGTCGAGGTGGACCCGGTTCTTGACGGTCTTCGCGTCGGGCCCCTGGACGAAGAGGATCGCCGCGCCGGGCGTCTCCAGCAGGGCCTCCGGATCGCCGGGGAGGTCGTCGTCGGCGAGCGGGGCGCCGAGCACCTGGGACCAGAAGGAGCCGAGCGCGTAGGCGTCGGCGCAGTCGACGGTGACATGGCGTACGTGGGAAGTCATGGCCGCCACCCTCGCCGCCGGGGCGAGCGGGGTCCAGCGAATTACGCGCGGGCGCTACCTCACCGGGGTGAAGTCGCGCGCGCCGATGAACTCCGGGCGGCGGACCGGGGCCGCGAAGGGCTCCTGGGCCTCGTTCTCCACGCTGTTGAAGACGATGAAGACGTTGCTGCGCGCGTACGGGGTGATGTTGTCGCCCGAGCCGTGCATACAGTTGCAGTCGAACCAGGTCGCCGAACCGGGCCTGCCCGTGAAGAGCCTGATGCCGTGGAGGTCGGCCATCCGGGTCAGCGCCTCGTCGGAGGGGGTTCCGGCGTCCTGCATCTGGAGCGACTTCTTGTAGTTGTCCTTCGGCGTCTCGCCCGCGCAGCCGAGGAACGTCTTGTGCGAGCCGGGCATGATCATCAGCCCGCCGTTGGTGTCGAAGTTCTCGGTCAGCGCGATCGACACGGACACGGTCCGCATGTTCGGCAGGCCGTCCTCGGCGTGCCAGGTCTCGAAGTCCGAGTGCCAGTAGAAGCCGGAGGCCCCGAAGCCCGGCTTCACGTTGATCCGGGACTGGTGGACGTACACGTCGGAGCCGAGGATCTGGCGGGCCCGGCCCACCACCCGCTCGTCGCGCACCAGGCCGGCGAAGACCTCGCTGATCCGGTGCACCTCGAAGACCGAGCGCACGCTCTGCGACTTCGGCTCGACGATCGAGCGTTCGTCGGCCCGCACCGCGGGGTCGGCGACCAGCCGGTCCAGCTCCGCCCGGTAGACGGCCACCTCGTCCGGCGTGATGAGCTGGTCGACGGCGAGGAAGCCGTCCTGCTCGTACCCCTGGAGGTCCTTGGCGGTGATCGGGCCCGGCGCGCCCGGCGCGGACCAGATGACGGGGTCCTGGCGGGGCGTGGTCATCTCGGCGGCGCCGCGCGAGGGGTACAGGTCGGCGCGTACTTCGGTGGTCATGGTTCAGCCCTCCTCGGTCAGCAGTGGGTAGACACCGTTCTCATCATGGTCCTCCCGCCCGGTCACGGGGGGATTGAAGACGCACACGCAGCGGAAGTCGGTCCGGGGCCGCAGGGTGTGGCGCTCGTGCCCGTCCAGCAGGTACATCGTGCCGGGCGTGATCCAGTGCTTCTCGCCGGTCTCGTCGTTGGTCAGCTCGGCCTCGCCCTCGGTGCACAGCACCGCCTCGATGTGGTTCGCGTACCACATGGAGGTCTCCGTGCCCGCGTACAGCACGGTCTCGTGGAGCGAGAAGCCCACCTTCTCCTTGGCGAGCACGATGCGCTTGCTCTCCCAGGTGCCCGAAGCGGACTTCACATGCCGGTCGGTGTTCTCGATGTCCTTGAACGATCGGACGATCACGGTGGGCGCTCGCCTTTCTCTCTCTGCGTCGCCTCCGGGCCTCGCGGCCCGGAGGCGTCCTTCTTCTCCGGCTTCCCCGGCCGGTCCGGGTCAGGCCGTCTCGCGGACGCAGCGGGCCAGCGTGCGCAGGCCCTCGTCCAGCTCGTCGGGGGTGATGGTCAGCGGGGGCAGCAGCTTGACGACCTCGCTCTGCGGGCCGGAGGTCTCCAGCAGGAGCCCCAGCTCGAAGGCGCGGGCGCAGACCGCGGAGGCGCGGGAGGGGTCCTCGAACTCCATGCCCCAGACCAGGCCGCGGCCCCGGAAGTGCGCGGTCGCCTCCTCGGCGCAGATGCCCAGCAGCGCCTGCTCGACCTGCGCGCCGCGGGCCAGGGTCTGCTGCTCCATCTGGCCGTCGGCCCAGTAGGCGTCCAGCGCGGCGGCGGCCGTGACGAAGGCCGGGTTGTTGCCGCGGAAGGTGCCGTTGTGCTCGCCCGGCTCCCAGATGTCCAGCTCCGGCGCGAACAGGCAGAGGGACATCGGCAGCCCGTAGCCGCTGATGGACTTCGACAGGGTGACGATGTCGGGGACGATGCCGGCCTCCTCGAAGGAGAAGAAGCCGCCGGTCCGTCCGCAGCCCATCTGGATGTCGTCGACGATCAGCAGCATGTCCTGGCGGTGGCACAGCTCCTGGAGCGCGCGCAGCCACTCGGCGCGGGCGACGTTGATGCCGCCCTCGCCCTGGACGGTCTCCACGATCACGGCGGCGGGCTTGTTCAGCCCGGAGCCCTGGTCCTCCAGCAGCCGCTCGAACCAGAGGAAGTCCGGGACCGTGCCGTCGAAGTAGTTGTCGAACGGCATCGGGGTGCCGTGCACCAGCGGGATGCCGGCCCCCGCCCGCTTGAAGGCGTTGCCGGTGACGGCCAGCGAGCCGAGCGACATGCCGTGGAAGGCGTTGGTGAACGAGACGACGGACTCGCGGCCCTTGACCTTGCGGGCCAGCTTCAGCGCCGCTTCGACGGCGTTGGTGCCGGTCGGGCCGGGGAACATCACCTTGTACGGCAGGTCGCGCGGGCGCAGCACCACGTTCTGGAACGTCTCCAGGAACGCGCGCTTGGCGGTGGTCGCCATGTCCAGGCCGTGGGTGATGCCGTCGCGCTCGATGTAGTCGATCAGCGCGCGTTTGAGGACCGGGTTGTTGTGGCCGTAGTTGAGGGAGCCGGCCCCGGCGAAGAAGTCGAGGTAGGAGTGGCCGTCCTCGTCGGTCAGCCGGGCGCCCTGCGCGCGGTCGAACACGGCGGGCCAGCCGCGGCAGTAGCTGCGCACCTCCGACTCCAGGGTCTCGAAGACGCTCAGTGCGGGCGGGGTGATGGTCACAGCGGGTCTCCTGCGTGAGAGGTGTGACGGGCAGTGGTCGGTGCTCCCGGCCGCCGGCGGACGGCCGGGACCGCGCCGGACGATGGGCCGGTGCGGAGAAGTCGTGGCCCCGGCGCGTGCGGACCGGGCGTGCCGGGTGGACGCACCCGGCCTGGGCGGCGCGGGCGCGCCGACGGGCCTGGGCCCGGAGCGTCGGGGGCTCGGGTTCACCGTTCGTAGGCGGTGTGGACCTGGGCGGCCTCAGTGGTGCGGGACCGAGGCGGCTCGACGGTGCGGGACCGGGGCGGTCCCGGACGGTCTCAGGTGGTGAAGGGGCCTATCCGGTAGAGCACCTCCGGCAGGTGCGTCCCCTCGGGGAACAGCTCCCCGTCGAAGAGCACCTCCCGCTCCAGCGGGACGTCGTGCCGCTGGGCGTAGGAGGTGAACAGCCGGTCGGAGGCGGTGTTGTCCGGGGTGATCGTCGTCTCGACGCACGCCAGGCCCTGGTCGGCGGCGACGCGGGCGGTCAGCGCGTCCAGCAGCGCGGCGGCCAGTCCCCTGCCGCGGTGGGCCTGGTCGACGGCCACCTGCCAGACGACGAGGGCGCCGGGGCGGTCGGGCCGGAGGTACCCCGTCACGAAGGCGATGGGTGCGCCGTCCTCGCCCCGTGCGACGGCGGACGTCGCGGCGAAGTCACGGCACCACAGCAGGTAGCTGTACGAGGAGTTCAGGTCCAGGACCTGGGAGTCGCGGGCGATGCGCCAGATCGCGGCTCCGTCCTCCACTCGCGGGGCGTCGATGGTGAGGAATTCGTTGCGGGCACGGGCAAAATCTGCTGGTGCGGCGGTCATGCGAAAAGAATTTACCCAGCAAATTTCGAAATTGCATCGCCGCGAGGGGTTGGGCCATGGGCCCGCATGTGTTATCGGGCGTACGCGTACCGACGCGCGAGCCGGTGGCGTTTCGTCAGCTTTCCGCCCGTATTTTTCCGGCAAAACGGCGCTGATGTGGAGTCGGTCACAGCGGGGCGGCGCACGGGAGCACAAGGCGGAAGAGGGGGGCGGAATACCCGGAAAACTTCTGCGTTTAAGGAAGGGGAAATCGGGAAGAAGAATGCGGGAAGCTGCTTTCTGTAAAGCAGCTTCCCGCATTATGTATATCAGCCCATCGGCCAGGTTTCCGCTACCGCGCCGCGGGCAGCATCGATATCGACCCGCCGGCCCGCGTCGGCCAGCGCCGCCCCCAGAGCCGCGAGCGAGGACAGCACCGCGTCCCGCGTCGCCTCTGCCCCGTAATGGTTGACCCGGATCATCTCCTTGGACAGCGCCCCACCCCCCGCGACGAGCGGCACGCCGGGGTCGGCCGCCAGCGCCCGGGCGACCAGCGCCGCGGCGTCGATCCCCGCCGGGGCGCGCAGCGTCGTGGCCACCGGGGCCGCGTCCCGCGCCTCGTGGACGTACGGCGCCAGGCCGCCGCCCAGCGCCTCCGCCCCCGCGCGGGTCGCCGCGGCGGCCGAGGCGTGCCGGGCCATCACGGTGTCCAGCCCCTCCGCCTCGATCCGCTCCAGGCAGGCTTCCAGGCCCAGCATCTCCAACTGGGCCGGCGCGTGCGGCAGCGCGGCGCGGCCCCCGTCGATCCAGCGCTCCTTCCAGTCCAGCAGGGAGAGGTAGGAGCGCCGCGGCGCGGCCGGGTTGGCGGCGATCCGCTCCCAGGCGCGCTCGCTCACCGAGACCGCCGAGACCCCGGCGGGGCCGCCCATGGCCTTCTGCGCCCCGATCACGCACAGGTCCACGCCCCACGCGTCCGGCAGCAGCGGCTCCGCGCCCACCGAGGCGACCGCGTCCAGCATGAACAGCGCGCCGTGGGCCCGCACCACCTCGCCGATCTCGGCGACCGGGTTGGTGTTGCCGGTCGCCGCCTCCGCGTGCACCAGCGAGACGAACGCGATCTCCGGGTGCTCGGCCAGCGCCCGGTCGACCTGGTCCGCGGTCACCGCGGCGTGGAAGGGCGCCGCGAGGTCCACGACGTGCGCGCCGCAGTCCCGCAGCCAGTTCCCGAAGGTCTGCCCGTAGGGGCCCGTCACCACGTTCAGCGCGGTCGAGCCGGGCCGCGCGCCGCTGCGGACGCAGCCCTCCAGGGGCAGCAGCGCCTCGCCCTGGGCGATGACGACGTCCTGCTCCGTGGCGAGGAGCCGGGCCACGCGCCGCTCGATCTCCGCGAAGTGCGCGGCGGTGAGCGGGGGGAGGTCGAGGAAGGGGTGCGTCACGGTGGTGCTCTCTTCGGGTCGGGTCGGTCGGCGATCGGTCGCGGGGCGGCCGCCTGCCGACCCGGCCGCGGACGGCCCCGGCGGGGCGGCGGTCCCGGCGGCGCGGACGGCGCCCCGTCGCAGCCTACGACGGCCTCGTACAGTGCCGCGTATGAGTGATCGGGAGGGGCAGCGGGTGCTGCGGGTCAAGGGCCGGGTCCTCGTCGGCCCGGACGAGGTGCGGGACGAACTGTGGGCCGTCGACGGCCGGATCGCCTACGAGCGGCCGCCCGGCGCGGACGACGCGGTGACGGTCACCGGCTGGGCGCTCCCCGGCCTGGTGGACGCGCACTGCCATGTGGGCCTCGACCGGCACGGCCCGGTCGACGCCGCGACCGCCGAGGAGCAGGCGCTCACCGACCGGGACGCCGGGGCCCTGCTCCTGCGGGACGCCGGATCGCCCTCCGACACCCGGTGGATCGACGACCGCGAGGACCTGCCGAAGATCATCCGGGCGGGCCGCCACATCGCCCGGACCCGCCGTTACATCCGCAACTACGCCCATGAGATCGAGCCCGGCGATCTCGTCGCCCACGTCGCGCGCGAGGCCCGGCGCGGGGACGGCTGGGTCAAGCTGGTGGGGGACTGGATCGACCGGGACGCCGGGGACCTGACCGCCTGCTGGCCGCGCGGCGAGGTCGAGGCGGCCATCGCCGAGGCGCACCGTCTGGGCGCGCGCGTCACCGCGCACTGCTTCGCCGAGGAGTCGCTGCGCGACCTGGTGGAGGCGGGCATCGACTGCGTCGAGCACGCCACCGGCCTCACCGACGAGACCATCCCGCTGTTCGCCGAGCGCGGGGTCGCGATCGTCCCGACGCTGGTGAACATCGCCACCTTCCCCGACCTCGCGGCGGGCGGCGAGGCCAAGTTCCCCCGCTGGTCGGCCCACATGCGGCGGCTGCACGAGCGCCGTTACGACACCGTGCGCGCCGCGTACGACGCGGGCATCCCCGTCTACGTCGGCACCGACGCGGGGGGCTCGCTGGCGCACGGCCTGGTCGCGGGCGAGGTCGCGGAACTGGTGAAGGCGGGCATCCCGCCCCTGGAGGCCCTCTCCGCCACGACGTGGGGGGCCAGGCGCTGGCTGGGCAGGCCCGTGCTGGAGGAGGGCGCTCCCGCGGACCTCGTGGTGTACGACCAGGACCCGCGCGCCGACGTCCGCGTGCTGGCGGCCCCGAGGCGCGTCGTGCTGAACGGGCGGGTCGTCGGCTGAGGCGGCGCGGAGTGCGGGCGCGAGGCGTCGGGGCGCGGGCGGCGTGAGCGGCGGGGCCCCGGCTCGTCGGCGTGCCCCCGCCCGTGGCGGGTCGCGCCGGAGGGCGGCGGCCGCGTGGTGGGCGCTCGGTCGAACGGGTGGGTGGACGGGGTCAGGAGGAACGCGTGGGCCGAAAGATTCGAATATGCGCGCGGAAATCCCCCTTTGGGGTGAACTCACGTCGGGTGCCCGTCACTTCACCCTCAGTACGTAAAGATGCGTGGAGTCGATGCCTCCGGCGCAGGCGATGTCCCCCATTGGACTGACGCCGGCGGCTCCATGTCTCTTGTGGGGGTTCCACCACCTTGAACAGCAACACCTTCCGTCTCATCGCCCTGGCGGCCGCCGCCGCCCCGGTCGTCCTGCTCGCCGGCGGCCCCGCCCACGCGGCCCCGGCGACCCCCGTCGGCGGCGGGGAGGGCGGGGCGAGCGCGGTCGTGCTCCGCACCGGGCTCGACGTCTCCCTCCTGGGAAAGTCCGTCCAGGTGCCCCTCAGGGCCACGCTCAACGAGGTGCACGCGCCGGCCGACGCCGAGAGGACCGCGCTCACCGTGAAGCTGGACGGCGTCGAGGGCGGACGCCCCGTCGAGGTCCTGCGCGCCGACGTGGCCACCGCCGAGGCCACCGCCGACGCCCGCCGGGCCGAGGGCCGCGCCAACCTGGCGAAGGCGCGGGTCCACGTGCCCGGACTGCCGCTGCTCTCGCTCATCGAGGTCGAGAAGGTCACCTCCACGGCCCGCTGCGTGGTCGGCGAGCGGCCCGTGGCCGAGGCGAACGTGCTCGGCCGCGTCTCCGTGCTCGGCAGGAGGACGACGCTCAGCGCGGGCGGCCCGACGCGCGTCGCGGTGCCGGGCGTCGGCGAGGTGGTCCTCGCCCTCTCCGAGACGTCCACCACCACCCGCACGGCCGCCGCGACCGCCCTCCGGCTCACCGTCTCGGTCAACCCCCTCGACCTCGACGTCGCCCGGGTGAAGGGGGAGATCACCCTCGCGGAAGCCACCTGCCGAACGCCCCGCGCACCGCGGACGCCCGAGCAGCCGGGCGCCGCGGACGGCGGGGCCACCGGCGGCGACCAGGGCGGCGTGAAGCCGCAGACCGGCGCCGCGCCCGCCGGGCCGAACCTCGCCGAGACCGGCGGCAGCTCCACCACCCCGTACCTCGCGGGCGGGGCGGCCCTGCTGCTGGCCGCCGGCGCGGGCGCGACGGTCGTGGCGCGCAGGCGCGGCGCCCGGAGCTGACCCGGACCCGGTCCGAAGGGCCGGGGGAGCGGGGCAGAGCGCGGGGCGGCGTCCGTACGACAGGGCGCCGCCCTGCGCCTCCTCTGGATGCCGTGCCTGTGCGACCGGGCGCCGCCCCGCGCCGCCCCTCGAAGCCGCGCCCGATCAGCGCCCGGATCTCGCGGGCAGCGCCTGCACCGCCTGGTCCAGGGCCTGGAGGAAACGGTTCGTCGTGGCCCGGTCGCGCACCGCCAGCCGCAGCCACTGCGGCCCCAGGCCGGGGAAGGTGTCCCCGCGCCGGGCCGCGAAGCCCAGCAGCCGCAACCGCTCCCGGACCTCCGCCGCCCGCTCCAACCGCACCAGGACGAACGGCCCCCGCGCCGTCTCCACCGCCCGTACCTCGCTGAACTCCGCCAGCCCGGCCAGCAGATGGGCCCGGTCCACCGCGATCCGGTCCGCCGCCTCGGCCGCCTCCACCAGCGCCCGCGGCTCCATGCACGCCGCCGCGGCCGCCAGCGCCGGGGACGACACCGGCCACAACGGCTGCGCCCCGGCGAGCAGGGCGACGGTCTCCGGCGCGGCCAGGACGTAGCCGATCCGAAGCCCGGCCAGCCCCCACGTCTTGGTGAGGCTGCGCAGCACCACGAGTCCGGGGACGTCCGTCCGCCCGCACAGCGCCTCCCGCTCGCCCGGCACGGCGTCCATGAACGCCTCGTCCACCACCAGCGTCCGACCCGGCCGCGCCAACCGCTCCAGCAGCGCCGCCGGATGCAGCACGGACGTCGGGTTCGTCGGGTTGCCGACCACCACGAGGTCCGCGTCCTCGGGCACCGCCGCCGGATCGAGCCGGAAGCCGTCCTCGGCGCGCAGCAGCACCCGCCCCACCGCGTGCCCGGCGGCCCGCAGCGCCGCCTCCGGCTCGGTGAACTGCGGATGCACCACGACCGGCCGCCGGGCCGGCAGCGACCGGGCGATCAGGACGAACGCCTCGGCGGCGCCCGCCGTCAACAGCACCCGCTCCACCGGCACCCCGTGCCGCTCGGCGACCGCGGCGCGGGCCGGGGCCCCGTCCGGGTAGGCGGCCAGGGTGGTGAGCGAATCGGCTATCCGCGACCGCAGCCACTCCGGAGGGGTGTGGGTGCGGACGTTCACGGCGAGATCGGTCAGATTCTCGCCGCGCACCTCCGCGTCGCCGTGGTGGCGCAGATCGGGCCCGGCGCTCTCGGTGTTCCACGTGGGGGGATTCATGGCTGCCATGGTGAACGGGCGGAAGCCTCCCGTCACCGGTGGGAGGGAACTTTTCCCTCCGGAAGCCTCGGGAGCCCGGCGGCCGGGCAGGCGGCGGGCCACCGCACAGGTCGCCCTCCCCTTCACTCCCGCGCCCCCGCCCGCCGCGCCGGTCTTCGGCACCACCAGCACGTCCGCGTCGATCAGCGCCGCCGCCTCCGCCACCGACGGCGTGCCCGTGGCCGAGCCCACCGCCTCGGAGGGATGCGGGACGCGCACCGCGGCCAGCGCCGCCGCCGGGTGCGCGCGCACCGGCACCCCGAGCCGGGCCGCCGCCGCCAGGATCGCCGGCTCGTCCGCCTTCGCCTCGACGGTCGCCACCTCCACCACGTCCGCGACGCGCAGCCCCGCCCCGCCCAACACCGCCTCGATCAGGGCGAACAACTCGTCCTCGGGGACGCCGCGGCGCGCGCCGAGCCCCACCACCAGATCGCCGGTGCGCCGCTGCGGTGCGGGGTCGACGGATGCTCCGGCCATGGGCGGGCCCTGCCTTTCGGGTCGAACTCTCAGGTGCTGGAAGGGAGAGCCGGGCCCGATCCGCGTACGGTCACGGGCCCGGTGGCACGGGTCGGCGGACGACCCGGTGGCGGCCGGGTAAGGGCGCCCTGGGATGCGCGTGAGGGGGGCGATCGGCTAGCAAGGCCCCATGGCGGTGTTCGTCGCGCTCGGCGCGTTCCTGATGACTCTGGCCGGCGGCTGGGTCGCGCAACGCGTCACCGACCGCCGCCACCTGGTGCTCGGCTTCGCGGGCGGCCTGATGCTCGGCGTGGTCGGCCTCGACCTCCTGCCGGAGGCGATCGAGGCCGCGGGCCGCCCCGTGTTCGGCGTGCCCGCCGCCCTGCTGCTGTTCGTCGGCGGCTTCCTGGCGGCCCATCTGGTCGAGCGGCTGCTCGCCGTACGCCAGGCGGCGCACGGGGCGAGCGGGCAGCGCGTGCCGCAGGTGGGGCTGGCGGCGGCCGCCGCGATGGTCGGCCACAGCCTGATGGACGGCATCGCGCTCGGGGCCGCGTTCCAGGTCGGCGGCGGAATGGGCGCGGCCGTCGCGCTGGCCGTGATCAGTCATGACTTCGCCGACGGATTCAACACGTACACCCTCACGAGTCTTTACGGGAACGCCCGCCGCAAGGCGCTCCTCATGCTGTTCGCGGACGCCGCGGCACCGGTCGCAGGAGCCGCGACGACGCTGCTGTTCACCCTTCCGGAGGAACTGCTCGGCTGCTATCTCGGCTTCTTCGGCGGAGCCCTGCTCTACCTGGCCGCTGCGGAGATCCTGCCCGAGGCGCACCACGCCCATCCCGCCCGCTCCACTCTTCTCTGCACCATCGGGGGCGTGGGCTTCATCTGGCTGGTCGTCGGCGTCGCGGAGTGAGCCCGCGTACGCCCAGGGCCCGAAGCGCGCCCCCTGCCGCGCCCCGGACCACCCCGGCTCACCGCGCCCGGCAGTGCTCCACGAAGCGCCGGGCCACACCGGGCGACGCGGCCCAGTGGGTGTGCAGATAGCTGGCGTGCACGCCCCGCTGGACGTACCCCTCCACCCGCCGCTCCGGCTGGTGCATCCCCCAGGCGGGCGTGGTCCCCGCCCCCGGCTCCAGCACCGTCCGGTGGAACTCGTGACCGCGCATCCGGGTCCCGGCCACCGCCAGCGCGCTGTCCGACACCGCCACCGCCGCCCGGTAGCCGAGCGTCAGGCGCTCGGACATCCGGGCCCCGGCGTCCAGCACCCCGCACATCGGCCGCCCGTCCAGCTCCCGCGCCAGGTACAGCAGCCCCGCGCACTCGGCCGCCACCGGAGCGCCGCCGAGGGCCAGTTCCGTCACCGCCCGCCGCAGCGGCTCGTTCGCCGACAGCTCGGGGGCGTACACCTCCGGGAACCCGCCGCCGATCACCAGCCCCGCCGTGCCGGCCGGAAGCTTCTCGTCCCGCAACGGGTCGAAGACCACGACCTCCGCACCGGCCGCCGCCAGCAGCTCCGCGTGCTCCGCGTACGCGAAGGTGAACGCCGCCCCGCCCGCCACGGCGACGACGGGCCGGGCCGCCCCGGCGACCGCCCCGCCCGCCGGCTCCCACGGAGCGTCCGGCAACGCGGGGGCCGACCGGGCCAGCGCCGCCAGCGCGTCCAGGTCGCACCCGGCGCGCACCCGGTCGCCCATCGCCCGCACCGCCTCCACCGCGTCGCCCTGCCGCTCGGCCACCGGGACCAGCCCGAGGTGGCGCGAGGGCGTCGCCACCTGCGGGGCCCGGCGCAGCACGCCCAGCACCGGCAGCCCCGACTCCTCCAACGCGTCCCGCAGGAGGGCCTCGTGGCGGTCGGAGGCCACCTTGTTCAGGATCACCCCGCCGATCCGCACCTCCGGGTCCCAGGAGGCGAACCCGTGCACCAGGGCCGCCACCGAACGGGACTGCGAGGAGGCGTCCACCACCAGCACCACCGGCGCCCGCAGCAACTTCGCCACCTGCGCGGTGGACGCCAGCTCGCCCTGCCCGGAGGCGCCGTCGTACAGCCCCATCACCCCCTCGACCACGGCGAGGTCGCACCCCGCCGAGCCGTGCGCGAAGAGCGGGGCGATCAGCTCCGTACCGCACATGTACGCGTCGAGGTTGCGGCCGGGGCGGCCCGTCGCCAGCGCGTGGTAGCCCGGATCGATGTAGTCCGGGCCCACCTTGTGCGGGGAGACGGCCAGCCCGCGCGCGGCGAAGGCGGCCATCAGCCCGGTGGCGACGGTGGTCTTGCCGCTGCCGGAGGCCGGGGCGGCGATGACCAGGCGGGGCACACTCACCACTCGATGCCCCTCTGCCCCTTCTGACCCGCGTCCATCGGGTGCTTGACCTTGGTCATGTCGGTCACCAGGTCGGCGGCCTCGACGAGCTTGTCGGGCGCGTTGCGTCCGGTGATCACCACGTGCTGGACGCCGGGGCGGTTCCGCATCACCTCGATCACCTCGTCGGTGTCGATCCAGCCCCAGTGCATCGGGTAGGCGAACTCGTCGAGCACGTACAGCTTGTACGTCTCGGCCGCCAGGTCGCGCTTGACCTGCTCCCAGCCCTCACGGGCCTTCTCCTCGTTGTCCGTGTTGTCGCCGTGCAGACCGCGCTGGACCCAGGACCAGCCCTCGCCCATCTTGTGCCAGGCGACGGAGCCGCCCTCGCCGCTCGCGCCCAGCACCTTCAGCGCGTTCTCCTCGCCGACCTTCCACTTCGCCGACTTGACGAACTGGAACACCCCGATCGGCCAGCCCTGGTTCCAGGCCCGCAGCGCGAGCCCGAAGGCGGCGGTCGACTTGCCCTTCCCGGCGCCCGTGTGGACGAAGAGGAGCGGGCGGTTGCGGCGCTGACGGGTGGTGAGCCCGTCGTCCGGCACCGAAATCGGCTGTCCCTGCGGCATTAAGCGGCCCTCCCGGCTGCGGTGACGTTCTTGACGAGCCCGGCGATCGAGTCGGCCCGCAGCTCGTCGAGCGTGACGGCGGCGCCTCCCAGTTCGCGGGCGAGTTCCCCGGCGAGACCGAGGCGTACGTACCCCGACTCGCAGTCCACGACGACCGAGGCCGTCCCTTCGGCGCGGTGCAGCCGTCCGGCCCGCCCCGCGAGCGCGACCGGCTCCGGGCCGCCGGTCGCCCGGCCGTCCGTCACCACGACCAGCAGCGGCCGCCGCGACGGATCGCGCAGCCGCTCCACCCGCAGCACGTCGTGGGCCTTCAGCAGCCCGGCGGCCAGCGGGGTGCGGCCCCCGGTCGGCAGCGACTCCAGACGGGCGGCCGCCGCGTCCACGGACGAGGTCGGCGGCAGCGCCACCTCGGCGTCCTTCCCCCGGAAGGTGACCAGGCCGACCTTGTCCCGCCGCTGGTAGGCGTCGAGCAGCAGCGACAGCACGGCCCCCTTGACCGCGCTCATCCGCTGCCGGGCGGCCATCGACCCGGAGGCGTCGACGACGAACAGGACGAGGTTGCCCTCGCGGCCCTCGCGGGTCGCCTGGCGCAGGTCGTCCCGGCGCACCACGAGCCCGCGCCCGGACCGCCCGCGCGCACGCTGGTGCGGGGCGGCGGCCTGCACGGTCGCGGCCAGGTGCAGCTTGGTCAGCGACCCCTGCGGGCGGCGCGACCCGGTCGTGCGGCCGTGCTCGGTGCGGGCGCGCGAGCGCCGGCCCGCCGCGCCCTCGCCGAGCCCCGGCACGCTGAGCGCCTTCGTGCGGAACGGCTCGGCGGAGGCCACCGGGCGCTGTTCGGCCCCGGCGGCCGGGCCGGGCGCGTCGGAGCCGCCCTCGGGGGCCTGCGACGGCGTGTCGCCCGCGCCGCCCTGGGGCGGCACACCACCGCCCCCACCGCCGCCGTCGTCCCCGCCGCCGTCCGGGCCGGGACCGTCGGGTTCCGGATCGGGGTCCGGATCGGGACCGGGCTCGCCGCCGTCCCCACCGCTCTCCTCGGCCGCCTCGTCCAGCGCCCGGTCGAGCCGGTCCTCGTCGAGGCCCGGCGCGTCGAAGGGGTTGCGGCGCCGCCGGTGGGGGAGGGCCAGCAGGGCCGCCCGCCGCACGTCGTCGGCGACCACCTCGTCGCGCCCCGCCCAGGCCGCCAGCGCGGTCGCCGTGCGGGCCATCACGATGTCGGCGCGCATCCCGTCCACCTCGAACGCGGCGCAGGTCGCGGCGATCTGCCGCAGCGCGCCGTCGCCCAGCACGACGCGGGGCAGCAGGGCGCGCGCGGCGGCGATCCGCTCCCGCAGCGCCCCCTCCTCGGCGGCCCAGCGCGCCGCGAAGCCCGCGGGGTCGTCGTCGTACGCCAGCCTGCGCCGCACGACCTCGACCCGCTCGTCGGTCTCACGGGACGCGGCCACCTCGACGGTCAGCCCGAAGCGGTCCAGCAACTGCGGCCGCAGCTCGCCCTCCTCCGGGTTCATCGTGCCGACGAGCAGGAACCGCGCCGCGTGGCGTACGGAGACGCCCTCGCGCTCGACGTACGAGGCGCCCATGGCCGCCGCGTCCAGCAGCAGGTCCACCAGGTGGTCGTGGAGGAGGTTGACCTCGTCCACGTAGAGGATGCCGCGATGCGCGTCGGCCAGCAGCCCCGGCTCGAACGCCTTCACGCCCTCCGCGAGCGCCCGTTCGATGTCGAGCGCCCCCACGAGGCGGTCCTCGGAGGCCCCGACCGGCAGCTCCACGGTCCGCGCGGCCCGCGACACCCCGGCGGCGCCGGCGTGCGGCCCGTCCGGGCACGCCGGGTCGGGGGCCGCCGGGTCGCACGAGAACCGGCACCCCGGCACGACGGACACCGGGGGCATGAGCGCGGCGAGGGCCCGTACGGCGGTGGACTTGGCGGTGCCCTTCTCACCCCGTACGAGCACCCCGCCGACGGCCGGGCTGACCGCGTTCAGCAGCAGCCCGAGCCGCAGGTCGTCCTGCCCGACGATCGCGGTGAAGGGATACGGCGTGCTCACATGGCCTCCTCGTTGACAAGAACTTCGGCTTCACTTCTCGGCGTCTGGGGCCGGGCGCGTCCGGGCTCCTCGGGCGGTTCCGGGACGGCGTCCCGGCCCGCCGCCCCCTCCGCGCCGCCGGGCGCCGCGGAGCTCCGCGGCGCCCCCGGAGGCACGAACGGCAGCCCCGCCGGCGCCCCGCCCTCGATCAGCCGCCACAGCGCGTCGGTGTCCGCGTGCTCCTCCACCAGGTCCCCGAGCCGGTCCAACTGCTCCTCCCGCAGGGCGGCGAAGCTGGTGTCGGGCGCGGGCACGAACCGCCGGCCCGCGGCCCGCGCCACCTCCGCCAGGAACCGCCGCCGGAACGCGTCGCTCTCCAGCGAGCCGTGCCAGTGCGTCCCCCACACCGCGCCCACCCGGCACCCGTCCAGGAACGGCTCGCCGCCCCGCACGTCGGCGACGCCGTGGTGGATCTCGTACCCCTCCACCGGCTCCCCGAGCGCCGAACCGACCGGCCGCGCCAGCGTCTTGGCCCGGTCGAAGCGGATGCGCACGGGCAGCAGCCCGAGCCCGTCCACGACGCCCGCCCGCGACTCCACCTCGTCCTCGATCCGCTCGCCGAGCACCTGGAACCCGCCGCAGATCCCCAGCACCGGGCGGCCCTGCGCCGCCCGGCGCGCCAGCGCGTCCGCGAGCCCCCGCTCCCGCAGCCAGGCCAGCGCCCGCACCGTGCCGCGCGTGCCCGGCACGACGACCAGGTCCGCGTCGGCCAGCTCCTCCGCCCGGTCGACGAACCGCACGACGACGCCCGGTTCGGCGGCCAGCGCGTCCACGTCCGTGAAGTTCGACATCAGCGGCACCGCGCAGACCGCGACCCGCAGCACGTCCTCGCCGTGCGGGGGCGCGACGACCGACTCGCGCACCGCGCCGCGCAGCGAGACCCGCAGGCCGTCCTCCTCGTCGATGCCGAGCCCGTGGGCGAACGGCAGCACCCCGTACGTCCGCCGCCCGGTCAGCTCGTACAGCATGTCCAGCCCCGGCTCCAGCAGCGAGACGTCGCCCCGGAACTTGTTCACGAGGTACCCCGCGACGAGCGCCTGGTCCTCGGCGTCCAGCAGCGCGGTCGTCCCGAAGAACGAGGCGAAGACCCCGCCCCGGTCGATGTCCCCGACCACCAGCACGGGGAAGCGGGCGGCTCGGGCGACGCCCATGTTGACGATGTCGGTGCGCCGCAGGTTGATCTCGGCCGGGCTGCCCGCACCCTCGCAGATCACCGCGTCGTACGTGGACCGCAACTGCTCCAGGCAGTCCGTGACGGTGGCGAAGAGGGCCTCCTGGCGGCCGCCGTGGTAGCCGCGGGCGCTCATCTCCCCGACCGGACGGCCCATCAGGACCACCTGGCTGGAGCGGTCGCCGCCCGGCTTGAGCAGCACCGGATTCATCAGCGCGGTCGGCTCCACACGGGCGGCCTGGGCCTGCATCGCCTGGGCCCGCCCGATCTCCGCGCCCTCGCGGGTCACGAAGGAGTTCAGGGACATGTTCTGCGCCTTGAACGGCGCGACGTTCACGCCCCGGCGCACCAGCCACCGGCAGATGCCCGCCGTGACGACGCTCTTGCCCGCGTCCGACGTCGTACCCGCGACCAGCAGTCCGCCGCTCATCCCCGCCCCCGCTTCCGTCCCGCGATCAGCCGGCCCGCCACGCACACGCCGAGGGCCAGCGCACTCACCCGGCGCGACAGCCGCACCGCGCGTTCGATGTCCGTACTCCGCACGGCCCGTCCGGCCGCCCCGTTCAGCACCGGACGGTGCTCGACGCGCCCGGCGTACGCCAGCGTCCCGCCCAGCCGTACGCCGAGCGCCCCGGCGAAGGCGGCCTCCACCGGTCCGGCGTTCGGGCTCGGATGGCGTCCCGCGTCCGCCCGCCAGGCCCGTAGCGCCTCCGTGGGCCGCCCGCCCGCCACCACGGCCAGCGCGGCCGTCAACCGGGCGCCGGGCCACCCCGCGACGTCGTCCAGGCGGGCCGAGGCCCAGCCGTAGCGGAGGTGGCGGGGCGAGCGGTGGCCGACCATCGCGTCGAGCGTGTTCACCGCCCGGAACGCCACGAACCCCGGCACACCGCCGACCGCCCCCCACACCAGCGCGCCGACGACGGCGTCCGAGGTGTTCTCGGCGACGGACTCCACGACGGCGCGGGCGATCTGCGGAGCGTCCAGCGCGTGCGGGTCGCGCCCGCACAGGTGCGGCAGCCGCTCGCGGGCCGCCGCCAGGTCCCCGGCGGCCAGCGCGTCGCCGACGGCACGGGCCTCCCGGCCCAGCGAGGCGCCGCCGACGACCGACCAGGCGGTGACGGCGGTCAGCCCCAGAGCGAGCGCGGGGCGGTCGCGGACCGCACGGGCGGCCAGCGCGGCGGCCCCCGCGGCGCCGCCGGCGCAGACGAGGGCGTGCAGGGCGCCCCGGCCCCGGTCGTCGGCCCAGAGCAGGGATTCGGCCCGCGCGGCGGCCCGGCCGAAACCGGCGACGGGGTGGCCCCGGCGGGGGTCGCCGAACAGGGCGTCGGCGATCAGCCCGGCCGTGGCGCCGTACGCGAAGAGGCGATCGGCACGCACGGCTCAGCCCGTCGTGGATCGGGGCGTTCCGGCGGGAGGGGACACGGGGGGCGGTGCGCTGCGGCCGGGCATGGCGTAGGTCCTTAACTCAGGGTCCGCGCCCTGGTTCGACGTGACGGCGACCAGAGTCTCCTGGCTCCCGAATCCGCAGTTCCCCCGGCCTTCCAACCCGTGCTCGACGGGCCGTGGCGTCCGGATGGGGGAGTGCTCCTCGGTGACAGTGGCGGGACCGCGCCGGATTCGCACCGGCTTCCTCTGTTGTCGCCGTGAATGGCTCCGGCAGTCCACCACGCTGCGAGAACACCCGTCAACTTGCTGTTGACCTACGGGCGGGCACTGTGCGCGGACGCACATCGGGTCGGACGCGCCGAGGCGCGCCCGACCCGAGGAGGCGGGGGGGGGGGGCGTCAGGCGACGATCAGCGAGATCCCGTACACGACCGCCGCCGCGCACAGCGCGAAGCAGGCGTACGCGCCGACGCGCGCCGGCGTGGCCGACCGGCCGGCGCCGGTGCTTCCGGCCGGGGCGGACCGCTGGGAGAGCCCGACGATGCCGAGGGTGAAGAGGCCGACCAGCGCGACGGTGACCACGAGGCTGACGCCGAAGACGGAGGCGAGTGCTGCCCAGTCGATTTTCATGCGGATCTGTCCTTACACCGTGGCCGGCGGACGCGCCGGGCCGTCCGGCGTCGTGCTCGGGGCCGGGAGGGCGGTCATCATGGGTTCGGAGACGGGAGCGCCCGCGGGCGGCGGCGCGACCGCGGCCATGGCGGTGGTGACGACGCCCTGCGGCTCGGCGTCCCCGGCCGCGTCGTTGACGTTGGTGTGGTCGACCGGCTTGCGGCGCGAGGCCAGCCAGATGGCGCCGGAGCCCGCGACGAGGAGGGCCGCCGTGACGGTGATGCCCCAGGGGCCCTGCTTGGTCAGGAACTCGGCGCCCGCGCCGACCAGGCCCGCCGCCGGCAGCGTCAGCCCCCAGGCGACGAACATCCGGGTGGCGGTGGACCAGCGGACCACGCCCCCCTTGCGGCCCAGGCCCGCGCCCATCACGGCGCCGGAGCAGGACTGGGTGGTGGAGAGCGAGAAGCCCAGGTGCGAGGAGGCCAGGATGACGGTCGCCGCGCTGGTCTGGGCGGCGAAGCCCTGCGGCGGCTTCAGGTCGGTCAGGCCGCTGCCCATGGTGCGGATGATGCGCCAGCCGCCCAGGTAGGTGCCCAGCGCGATGGCGACGCCGGCGGAGACGATGACCCACATCGGCGGGTTGGAGCCGGGGGCGAGGACGCCGCCGGTGACCAGGGCCAGGGTGATGATGCCCATCGTCTTCTGGGCGTCGTTGGTGCCGTGGGCGAGCGAGACGAGGCCGGCGGAGGCGATCTGCCCGGCCCGGTAGCCCTTGGCCGTGGACGCGAGCTGGTTCTCGTCGGTGACGTTCCGGTTGATGCGGTACGTCAGCTTCGTGGCCAGCATCGCGGCGAGACCGGCCACCAGCGGGGCGGCGATCGCCGGGAGGAGCACCTTGGTGACGACGGTGCCGCCGTTGATCGAGGACCAGCCGGCCGACATGACCGCCGCGCCGATCAGACCGCCGAACAGGGCGTGGGACGAACTGGAGGGGAGCCCGACCAGCCAGGTCAGCAGGTTCCACAGGATCGCGCCGACGAGCGCCGCGAAGATGACCTCGGTTCTGAGGCCGTCCTCGTCGACGATCCCGCCGGAGATCGTCCTGGCGACCTCCACCGACAGGAACGCGCCGATCAGGTTGAGGACGGCGGACATGGCCACCGCCGTCTTGGGCTTCAGGGCGCCGGTCGAGATGGTGGTGGCCATCGCGTTGGCGGTGTCGTGGAAACCGTTCGTGAAATCGAACACGAGAGCTGTCGCGATCACGATCGCGAGCAGCAGCGTGATGTGTTCCATTTACCCAGGCAATCGTTCGACGTCAGTGGCTCGTGGACCGTAGGCAACCTGAATGAACGGAAGATGAACTGGGCGGGGCTTCATGGTGATCCGAAACGGGGCCCGGATATTCCGCTTCGGGGCGGGAAGGGGAAGGAGGGCCGGTGGGGCGGGGGGCGAGGCGCTCGCCGGTCCCCGGTGGACCACTGTTTTCGGGCGGGTGTTCTTCACTCGAAAGAGACCCTTGTCATGCCGGAACCGGCGTTCCGGTTACCGTCCGCCGCCGCCCCGGCCCGCCCCCGACGCACACCCGCCGCGCCGCTCCCGCCCCCTCCGCCGCCGGCCCCGCCCCGACCCCTTCCGGGGCCGCGCCTACGCTCTCCGCATGAGCGCGAGCGAACACCCACGGGACGCGATCGAACAGACCTGGCGGGACGTCGTCGGGACGGCCCGCCGGAGCGCCGCCGACGGCCTGGTCGTCGGCGCCTCGGGCAACGTGTCGGCCCGCGTCGGCGACCTCGTCCTCGTCACGCCCAGCGGGGTGCCCTACGACCGGCTCGGCCCCCGCGACGCGGTCGGCGTCGACCTGGAGGGCCGCCGGGTCCTCGGAGACCTCGCGCCGACCAGCGAACTCCCCCTCCATCTGGCGATCTACCGCCACACCGGCGCCGCGGCCGTCGTCCACACCCACGCGGTGCACGCCACCGCCGTCTCCACGCTCCTGCCCGAGGTGCCGCTCGTCCACTACGCGGCGGCCCTGCTCGGCGGCCCCGTCCGGACCGCCGCCTACGCCCGCTACGGCAGCCAGGAGCTGGCGGACGCCATGCTCGCCGCCCTGCGCGACCGCACCGGCTGCCTGCTGGCCAACCACGGCACCGTCACCTACGGCGACACCCTCGACCAGGCGTACGAGCGCACCGCCCAACTGGAGTGGCTGTGCCGGCTCTGGCTCGTCGCCGCCTCCGTGCCCGGCCGCACCCCGGCCCTCCTCACCGCCGCCCAGCTCGACGAGGTGGCCGAAGCGCTCAAGGGGTACGGCCAACCCGGCTGACGCGGCGGCGCCCGACCGCCGCCCGAGCCGTTCCCCGCGCCCGCGCCCCCCCGGACGGCCCCGCCCGCTGGCACCGCGCCGCGCGCCCCACGACACTGGAGCCGTGCGCCCGGCAACCGCGACGGCAACGGCCGTCACCACGATCCTCGGCGCCGGTGCGGCAGCGGTCGCGGCCGGCCGGTACGCCGGCGACGCCGCCCTCAAGGCCGCGTCCACCCGGCCCCTCCCGGCCGACCGCCGACTCACCGTGCACGCCGCGGCGGCCGGGCAGGTCGCGCTGACCCGCTCCTTCTCCGCGCTCCGGCCCGGCACGTACGGGCTGACCGGGCCGGGGGTCCACGCGGTGGTCGGACCGGTCCTCGCGGGAGCCGGCGCCGCCGACACCGTCGTACGCCGGCTGGAACGGGTCGGCCGCGGCGTCCTCGAACCGGGCGCGCGGGTCAGGCTCACGCCCGAGCTGTACAGCGAGGACCCGCTCGGCGACCTCGGGCTGGAGTACCGCGAGGTGGAGATTCCCGGCGAGCTGGGGACCCTGCCCGCCTGGTTCGTGCCCGGCGCCCGCGACATCTGGGTCATCACCCTGCACGGCCTGGGCACCACGCGGGCGCACCCCATGAACCTGATGGGCTTCCTGCGCGGACAGGGCTTCCCGGTGCTCGACCTCGCCTACCGGGGCGACGCCGGCGCCCCCCGCCCCGCCGAGGGCCTCGGCCACTTCGGGGCCTCCGAGTGGCGCGACCTGGACGCCGCCGTCCGCCACGCCCTGCGCCACGGGGCCGCGAGCGTGATCGTGCACGGCTGGTCCACCGGCGCGACGATGGCGCTGCACGCGGCGGTCGAATCCCCGCTCCGCGACCGGATCAGCGGCCTCGTCCTCGACTCCCCGGTGCTGGACTGGCCCGTCACCCTGCGCGCCCTGGCCGTCGCCCGCGGCGTCCCGGCCGCCCTGCTGCCGCTGGCCGTCCGCGCCGCCCAGGGCAGGACCGGCCTGAGCCCCCGGCCGTTCCTCCAGACGCCCGCGCCCGCCGCCCTGCGCACCCCGACCCTGATCCTGCACGGACCGGACGACGCCGTCGCCCCCTGGGGCCCCTCCCGCGCACTCGCCGCCCGCCGCCCCGGCCTGGTCACCCTCCACCCCGTGGCCCACGCCCCCCACGCGGCGATGTGGAACGCCGACCCGGCCTGCTACGAGGAGACGGTGCGGCGGTTCCTCACGCCCCTGATGTGAGCCGGGCCGGGAGGGTTCCGGCCGAGGCCGCCGGGGCCCTCCCGCGTACCGGTGAAACGGCTTCCGTTTGGGCTTTCGGGCCGTCAGGGGCAAGACTGCTCCTCGTGACGTCCCGTACCCCGCGCGACTCCAGACTGCGACTTGTCCGCCCGCGACCCCTCGCCACCGCCCGCAAGGCGGTGACCACCCGGCGCACCAGGCCCGCCCCGCGGCCGCCCGAGGGCACCCCGCCCCGGACGGAACTGGCCCGCCAGGCCAGGGCGGTCCTCGCCGACGCCGTACGCATCGCCCACTGGGCCGCCGGCGTCGCGGGACCAGGCGGCGGGGACCCGGCCGCCGTCCACGACACCGAGCGCGCGGCGGCCGCCCTGGAGCTCTCCCCGGCGCAGGTGCGCGCGGGCTGGGACCGGGCCCGGCTGGCCGGGCTCATCGAACTGCACGGCGGCACCGCCCGCCCCGGCTGGCGGCTGCGGGCCTGGGACCGGGACGACTCCGCCGTGCTCCGCGGCTGGGTGGCGCTGTTCGACGCCTGGTCGCTCGTCCACCGCGCCCCCGAGGGCATCGAGGCGGGGGCGGTCGCCGAGGCCGTGGAGGCCGTGCCCCAGGTGCTCTCCCTCCTCCAGCTCTCCGCGGGCCCCGTGACCGTCCCCGCCCTCCTGGACCTCCTCGGCCAGCGCATCGCCGAACTCCAGGAGGAGCGCTGCGAAGTGCCCCTCGAACCCGGCCGCACGGCCGCCCCGGCCCAGGCCCCCGACCCGGCCCGCGCCGCCGGCCTCAACGCCCTGCTGCTCGACTGGGCCCTGGAGGGGCTCGCCTCCGTCGGCGCGCTGACCCTCGGCGACGGCCACGCCACCCTCACCCCCCTCGGCAACTGGGCGGTCTGGGTCAAGCTGGAGCAGATCTGCGTCGCCGCCCAGAGCCCCGCCGGGAACATCGAGCGGTCCGCCGGCGACATGCTCCTCGGCTGCGCCCGGCTCACCCCCGGCCCGGCCCGCGACGAGTACCGGGCCTGGCTCGCCGCCCGCACGGTCGGCAGCGCCGTCGCCGAGTTGCTGGCCGTCGCCCGCGGCGAGGACGCCCTGCTGCGCGGACTGGCCTTCGAGGCGCTCCGGGTCGTCGGCGCCCCCGCCGAGCCCGAGGTCCGCGCCGTGCTCGCCGAACCCTCGCTCCGCCCGTACGCGCTGCTCTGGCTCGCCGAGTACGAGGGCAAGGACCCCGACGACGCGCAGGACGTCCTCAGCCGGGAGGAGGCCACCTGGCTCTGGGTCGACACCGCCGCCGCCGTCGCCGACCACGGCGAGACCGGGCTGCTGGTGCGCCACCTCGACTCCGCCGTCCAGGGCACCGTCCCGGCCCTCCTCGACGAGGTCCGGGCCGTCGGCCACCCGCGCACCGTCCAGGTCCTGGTCGCCCTGGCCGCCGCCCACCCTGACCCGGCCCTGGCGAAAGCGGTCAGACGGGCCGCCTTCCAGGTCCACACCGGCGGCTCCTGAGCCGCCCGCGGCCGGGGTCCGCTCAGCCGGACCCCGGCGCGTACGTCCCGAAGCTCCACACGTTGCCCTCCGGGTCGCGCGCCGTGTAGTCGCGGGAGCCGTAGTCCTGGTCGGTGGGCGGCATCAGGATCTCCACGCCGAACTCCACCGCGCGGGCGTAGTGCTCGTCCACCTCGTCCACCACCACGTAGACCCCGGCCGGACCCGCGCCCGCCATCGCCCGCGCGAACACGCCGCCGCGCCCCGCGGAGCCCAGCATCACCCTGCCGTTGCCGCAGGACAGCTCGGCGTGGAGCACCTGGCCGTCCTCCCCCTCGTAGACGGCTTCCTCGGTGAAGCCCAGCCCCCGCGTCAGCGTCCTGATCGCCGCCCGCGCGTCCTCGTACAGGATCGCCGGGTAGACCGTGGGGACCCCGCTCGCCGTGCCCGACATCGCACTCACCTCGTCCGACCTCCCGTCCGCCGGTCGCCGGCGGACGGTCCGATGTGACCTGTCTCTCAGTCTGGCACCGGTCACGGACAACGCCCTCCCGCGACGGGTGTGCGCGGCTCAGGGGCCCTGTGACCCCGCGCGGAGCTCGGACGGCGCAGCGCCGCCGCGCCCCGGACGGCGGGCGTCCGCCGCCGCGGGCGCGCGGAAAAGCAGTTGCGCACCGCCAGTAGAATGGGCCGTATGGCCATTCTCCTTGCGCATTAGCGGCGTCGAGAGACCCCTCCGCCCTCGTCCCTCCGCCGTCCACCCTGCCCTGGAGCCCCACCCGTGATCACCGCCTCCGGCATCGAGCTGCGCGCCGGCGCCCGCATCCTCATCGAGTCCGCCTCCTTCCGCATCGCCAAGGGCGACCGCATCGGCCTGGTCGGCCGCAACGGAGCGGGCAAGACCACCCTCACCAAGTGCCTCGCGGGCGAGGGCGCCCCCGCGGGCGGCACCATCACCCGCTCCGGCGAGGTCGGCTACCTCCCGCAGGACCCCCGCACCGGCGACCTCGACGTCCTCGCCCGCGACCGCGTCCTCTCCGCCCGCGGCCTCGACGAGATCCTGCGCAAGATGCACGAGAACGAGGAGCGGATGGCGAACGGCAAGGGCGCCACCCGCGAGAAGGCGATGAAGAAGTACGAGCGCCTGGAGACGGAGTTCCTCACCAGGGGCGGATACGCCGCCGAGGCCGAGGCCGCCACCATCGCCGCCGCGCTCAACCTGCCCGACCGGGTCCTCGGCCAGCCCCTGCACACCCTCTCCGGCGGGCAGCGCCGCCGCGTGGAGCTGGCCCGGATCCTCTTCTCCGACGCCGACACCCTCCTCCTGGACGAGCCGACCAACCACCTCGACGCCGACTCCATCGTCTGGCTGCGCGACTACCTCAAGTCCTACCGGGGCGGCTTCGTCGTGATCTCCCACGACGTCGACCTGGTCGAGACGGTGGTCAACAAGGTCTTCTACCTCGACGCCAACCGCTCGCAGATCGACATCTACAACATGGGCTGGAAGCTCTACCAGCAGCAGCGCGAGGCCGACGAGAAGCGCCGCAAGCGCGAGCGCCAGAACGCCGAGAAGAAGGCCGCCGCCCTCAACTCGCAGGCCGACAAGATGCGCGCCAAGGCGACCAAGACCGTCGCCGCCCAGAACATGGCCAAGCGCGCCGACCGGCTGCTGTCCGGCCTGGAGGCCGTACGGGTCTCCGACAAGGTCGCCAAGCTCCGCTTCCCCGAGCCCGCGCCCTGCGGCAAGACCCCGCTGATGGCGGAGGGCCTGTCCAAGTCGTACGGGTCGCTGGAGATCTTCACCGACGTGGACCTCGCCATCGACAAGGGCTCCCGCGTCGTCATCCTCGGACTCAACGGCGCGGGCAAGACCACGCTGCTGCGCCTGCTCGGCGGCGCGGAGAAGCCCGACACCGGCCGGATCATCGAAGGCCACGGGCTCAAGCTCGGCTACTACGCCCAGGAGCACGAGACGCTCGACCCCGAGCGCACCGTCCTGGAGAACATGCGCTCCGCCGCCCCCGACCTCGACCTCGTCGAGGTCCGCAAGACGCTCGGCTCCTTCCTCTTCTCCGGCGACGACGTCGACAAGCCGGCCGGCGTGCTCTCCGGCGGCGAGAAGACCCGGCTCGCCCTCGCCACCCTGGTCGTCTCCTCGGCCAACGTGCTGCTGCTCGACGAGCCGACGAACAACCTCGACCCGGCCAGCCGCGAGGAGATCCTCGGCGCGCTGCGCACCTACAAGGGCGCGGTCGTCCTCGTCACCCACGACGAGGGTGCGGTCGAGGCCCTCCAGCCGGAGCGGATCATCCTGCTCCCGGACGGCGTCGAGGACCTCTGGGGAGCGGACTACCGCGACCTCGTCGCCCTGGCCTGACCCCCCTCGGATGGATCATTCGGCCTACGCGCGCTCCGTCATCTGTGTGAGGGCGTCTCGTACTCCGGTCGTGCGCCCGGCGCTCGCCGGTTTCGCGCCCCCTTCCGGGCCGCTCCGCGCCGTACGGCTCTGACCTGCTGGTTCTTCCGCCGGTCCGGACCGTCCGCCGCCGCGCTTCCCTCGGAACGGGCCGCTCCGAGGGTGTCCACGTGTTCCCCGGCCGCGAATCCGCCCGCGCCGACCTTGCCGAATGGGTGGCCAGGAGGCGTGCGAGGGGTGATCATGAGAGCTCCAGAGCGCACTTCCCATGAGGAGGCACGGGTGGCCGAGACTCTGAAGAAGGGCAGCCGGGTGACCGGCGCCGCGCGTGACAAGCTCGCGGCAGACCTGAAGAAGAAGTACGACTCCGGTGCGAGCATCCGGGCGCTGGCCGAGGAAACCGGCCGCTCCTACGGGTTCGTCCACCGGATGCTCAGTGAGTCCGGCGTGACGCTGCGGGGACGCGGCGGCGCGACACGGGGCAAGAAGGCCGCTTCCGCCTGAGGCGTCCGAGCCCTCCCGGCTCATCGGGATACGGGGTGACCACCCGGCCGACCGCAGGGCCGTCCGGGTGGTTACTGTTCAGTCACTCAGTTCCGTGTGCTGACCGCACCCCGATCCGGAGGGGCCCATGACCTCGCTCGACCCTGTGCTCGACCAGGACGGCGTACGGCTCACCGTCGACGACGCCGTCGCCACGGTGACGCTCTCCAACCCGGCCAAGCGCAACGCCCAGTCTCCCGCTCTGTGGCGGGCGTTGACGGAGGCCGGACGGGCGCTCCCCGGCAGCGTGCGGGTCGTGGTGCTCCGCGGTGAGGGCGTGTCCTTCTCCGCGGGCCTCGACCGGCAGGCGTTCACGCCCGAGGGGTTCGACGGCGAGCCGTCGTTCCTCGAGATGGCGCGCGGCCCCGAGGCGGAGCTGGACGCGACCATCGCCGCGTACCAGGAGGCGTTCACCTGGTGGCGGCGGAACGACATCGTGTCGATCGCGGCGGTCCAGGGCCACGCCATCGGCGCCGGATTCCAGCTCGCGCTCGCCTGCGACCTGCGGATCGCCGCCGAGGACGTGCGGTTCGCCATGCGCGAGACGAGCCTCGGCCTCGTCCCCGACCTCACGGGCACCCACCCGCTCGTGCACCTCGTGGGCTACGCCCGCGCGCTCGAGATCTGCGCCACCGGCCGCTTCGTGCACGCGGAGGAGGCCGAGCGCACCGGGCTCGTCAACCTCGTCGTCCCCGCCGACCAGCTCGACGCCGCGACCCGCGACCTGGCCGCCGCGCTGCTGGCCGCCCCGCGCGACGCCGTCGTCGAGACCAAGGCCCTCCTCGGCGGTGCGCTCACGCGTACGTACGAGGAGCAGCGCGTCGCCGAGCGCGCCGCCCAGGGCCGCAGGCTGCGCGACCTGGCGGGCCTCGCCGACTGACGCACCGGCTGAGGGGGGGGGGGGGGGGGGGGGGGGGGGGGAGGGGGGGGGGGGGGGGGGGGGGGGTAGAGCACCCAGCGAAACGCGACCACAAAAAATACCGGCAGAGGGTAGGAGC